>JAUYMF010000120.1 GCA_030698765.1 Dehalococcoidales bacterium | reverse complement strand
CCGGGACGGCGGTTATTGGTCACCACCCTGGCCCCTTCTTTAGCCATGCCCAAAGCGATGCCCCGTCCAATCCCCTGCCCGGAACCGGTGACCACCGCCACCTTGCCTTTTAATCGGTCAACCATCTTTTTACCCCCTCTTTATGTCTGAACTGACAATTTCCTCGACCTACCTCGGGCCCGCTGCCGGACTCTGATACCCTTTCAGCAAAGTACCGGGCGCCTGTTCTACCAGTTCATCTACCGTCCACATACCGGAATCCTTCTTGATCAGGTTCATCTCTTCCGGCTCCGAGTAAATACGGAATTCTCCGTTACCGGCCGCGGCAAATACCGTCCCGCTGACATGGGCGGCAGCATCGGTGGCTAAATAGGCAATCAACGGCGCCATTCCCTCCGGCGGGCCATGCAGCTCTTCCATACGTACCCGCCGCTCTTCATCCATGAGGGGAGCTCCACCCTGAGCCATCATCCTGATGCGGGCTGACAGGCTGACATGGCCCCGTGACATCGCCGTCGGCGCGTAAGCGTTACAGGTCACGCCGTATTTGTACATCTCCCGGGCTACCGAGCGGGTCAAGCCCACCACCCCGGCGTTGGCGGCGCTGTAGTTGGGATGTTCTATATTACCCAGCCAGGCAGATGAGGTACAATTTATAATGCGTCCCCAGCCCTGGTTTTTCATCAAAGGAGCCGCGTGGTGGATACAGTTAAAAGTTCCTTTCAGCTTGGAGGTAATGACGTAATCCCAGTCCTCCTCCGATATCTCCCAGACAAAACCGCGCCGGAAGGTACCGGCATTGTTCACCAGGATATCCACCTTGCCGAAACTGTCCACCGCCGTCTGTACCAGCTTGCCCGCCGTCTGGAAATCACCAACATCTCCGAAGAAGGCGACCGCCTCACCACCCTTATTCCTGATTTCCCCGGCCACCGTCTCGGCATCGCCGCCAAGCTGGCGGGCGTGTGCCTTCTCCTCTTCGCTTAGCTTTTTCTCGAAATCTTCCCCGTAAATGCTGAGTCCGGTGGAGCCGGGACGGCGGTTATTGGTTACCACCTTAGCCCCTTCTTTAGCCATGCCCAAAGCGATACCCCGTCCAATCCCCTGCCCGGAACCGGTAACCACCGCCACCTTGCCTTTTAATCGGTCACCCATATTATAATCTCCTCCTTATTGATTACGATTAGACGAATCACTCGGATAGCTAAAATAATAATACTTTAGGCAGCTAATTACAACCGAAAGACAAGGAGGACTCTGAGGGGACTAACTGACTCTGGACTCCAGTGCCAGTTTGTCCATTTGAATCTGGACGGGGATAGGATATTTACCGGTGAAACAGGCCATGCAGAAGATATCTTTAGGCAGGGCAACCGCTTTAATCAGGCCTTCAATACTCAGATAACCCAGGGAATCAGCATCGATGAAATCCCTGATTTCAGGTACCGTCTTCTGAGCGGCAATCAGCTCCCTCTGAGTAGCCATATCCACACCCAGGAAGCAGGGGAAACGAATGGGCGGGGCACAGACCCTCATATGAACTTCTTTAGCCCCCGCTTTTCTCACCAGCTTGATTACCTGAGGCGTGGTGGTCCCCCGGACAATACTATCATCAATGAGAACCACCCGTTTGCCACTCAGTATTTCGGGGAGGGGATTAAATTTCAGCTTGACGCCGAGGTCCCTGATGCGCTGGTCAGGTTGAATAAAAGTACGCCCGACATACCGGTTCTTAATCAGTCCTTCCGCCAGAGGGATACCTGAGCGGCGGGCGTAACCCACGCCGGCAATTGTCGCTGAGTCGGGCACACCCATAACCAGGTCAGCATCTACCGGGTGTTCCTCAGCCAGCCCGATCCCCATCGCCAGCCGCGCCGGATAGAGCAAGCGCCCGTTTATGGTACTATCCGGGCGCGCGAAGTAGATATACTCGAAGATACATAACGCCCGTTTGCTCACTTCTTCCCGGTAGCTTTCAATGCCGTCAGCGCTGATGGAAACTATTTCCCCCGGCTCAATTTCACGGATGAAGCTGGCCCCGATATGGTCCAGGGCACAGCTTTCCGAGGCCAGTACCCACCCGCCATTCATTGTCCCCAGACATAAGGGACGCACGCCGAGCGGGTCACGAACTCCATACAAACAGTCATTAGTCAGAATAGTCAGCGAATACGCACCCTGAAGCCGGTGCATGGCGTATCTTATTCTACCCACCCAGTCCTTCTCGGTGGAAGAAAGAATCAGATTAGCGATAACTTCGGTATCTGTTGAACTGCGAAATATGTAACCCTGTTCAGAGAGTTCCTGATAGAGATACTCAGCATTAACGATATTCCCGTTATGAGCTACGGCAACAGCCCCGGAACCCTTACCGACCAGGATAGGCTGAACATTAATGATACGGCTGGAACCTTTCGTGGAATAACGGGTATGACCGATTGCATAATCCCCGCCAAGATGAGATAGAGATTCTTCGTTGAATACCTGAGATACCAGTCCCATATTACCGTAGACCTGGATTCCCCGGTCATCAGCGGTGGCAATACCCGCACTCTCCTGGCCGCGATGCTGAAGAGCAAAGAGAGCGAAAAAGGTAAGCCGAGCTACATCTTCATTAGGAGCGTAAATGCCAACAACGCCACAGCTTTCGTGCAAACTTGCCTGCCTTGCTTTCCCCCTGAAGTGACTCCTGCATTTCAATTATAAACCCTGGAACGCCTAAAGGTCAATTCGCTTGGTTCTGTTTGCATTTGGCTGATTTGATTTGTCATTGCGAGGAGCACGTTCACTTCGCTCAGTGTAAACTCCGCGACGCGGCAATCTGAGAGGTGAGGGGTATCCTTCCCCAAACACAGATTGCTTCGCCTTCCGATAAGTTTACCCCGTACACTGATACGGGGTCGGGATGGTCTCGCAATGACACCGCCAAGCAAAACCGAATAATACCTTTAGCTGGTAGCAGCCACTTGACGGTATGACCGCAAAACGTTAAATTCAAAGTGGGAGAGATGCAGCAAATTTTTTGAAAGAGGAAAACCGGCATGCCCACACTTCTGCTAACGGGGAATGATATTAGAGATTTGCTCAGCATGGAAGAGACGCTTGCCGCCGTGGAGCGTGCCTTTAAGGAGATGGCAAGCGGCAAAGGCAAAATGCCGCCCAAGGCTTACCTGGTCCTGGAGCGGGGGGATTTCCGGGCGATGCCGGCAGCCTTGCCCGGAGCCGCCGGTATGAAATGGGTAAATGTACATCCCCAAAATCCGGCCCAAGGCCTGCCGACGGTGATGGCGATTCTCATCTATAATGACCCGTTAACGGGGTACCCGCTGGCGATAATGGACGCCACCGAGATTACCGCCTACCGCACCGGGGCGGCCGCGGCCATTGCCTCCAGGTACCTGGCACGAAAGGATTCGCAGATTCTGGGGATCATCGGCGCCGGGCAGCAAGCCCATACCCAGTTACTGGCCCACCTGGAAATATTCGATTTCAAGCAGATAAGAGTGTTTGATTTATCGGAAGAGGCGACTGAAAAATTCATCGCCTCCTTCCCCGGGTATCCGGTACGGAGGTGCTCACTGGAAGAGACCGCCGCCTCGGATATTCTGTGTACGTTAACCCCGTCACGCACGCCGATAGTAAAAAGGGAATGGATTAAACCCGGCACCCACATCAACGCCGTTGGCGCTGACGCCAAAGGAAAAGAAGAACTGGAACCGTCCCTATTAAAGACAGCGATCGTCGTCGTCGATGATCTGGTACAGGCCAGCGCCGCTGGAGAAATTAATGTTCCTGTTTCCAGAGGACTCTTCAGCCGTGATGATATCCACGCTACTCTCGGAGAAATCATCACCGGCCGGAAACCGGGACGGAAAGATGAGCGGGCAATCACTATTTTCGATTCCACCGGAGTTGCTATTGAGGACATTGCTGTTGCCCGCTTTCTCTATGAGAAAGCCAGTCAAACGGGAAAATATCTGTCGGTAGATTTTATACCCGGTAACTACCCTTGATACCCATGAGAAAAAGGCCCGTGAATAGAAAAGGAACCAAGATTTGTTCTGGTTCCTTTTGCTTTACGCACCAGACCGGAGGTCAGGCGATAGCCGTCTCCTCACCTTTCGGGAGTTCAGGTTTAACCTCGATCTTCTTTGAGATATCAACTCTGGGGAGCCTCAATTCCAGGAGACCATTCTCAAAGGTGGCTGACGCTTTATCGGCATCACCACCTCCTTCTTAACTCCATGAACTTTCCCTAATCATTATTAGGATAGTGCACCCATGACAGCTTGAATACGACTTTAGTCATACCGGCAGGGAGCCTGACCTTCCGATTTGACGCAATATCCGGCTGGTTCAAGCAACATCAGAGGAATGCGGATGAGCATAATGTAAGGGCAGCATCAGGGCGGCTATCATTCCCAGCATACTGGCGCCAACTGAGGCCAGAACGCTCCACGTGTAAACCCCGGTCAGGTCAAACAAAGTGCCGCCTAACCAGCCGCCAACTGACATCCCCAGCATGGCACCGGCCATCTGATAGGAGTAGATAGTATTTAGTGGAGCATTATTCCCGTAATACTGACGGTTAAAGATGGGAAAGCCAACCATCTCTCCACCATAGCCCAGCCCGAAGAGTAAAGCAAAAGAGTAAAACAAAGGTACTTCCCGGGCGTTAAGCAGCAGCATAGTGGGTAAAGTCTGCAACAGCAAGACCAGAGCCAGGGTAAACCTGCCTCCCTTTGCCTCAGCCACGAAAGACATCCCCAGCCGGCTGAATAGCGAAGCGGCGGTGGCAACGCTCAACACTCCGGCGGCGGTAATCCCGGCAATACCGACAAAAGTGGCCATAGAGACCATGTGGGCTAAAGGTATGGAATGGCCGACACAGCCCAGGGCATGGACGGCAATTAAAAACCAGAAGCTACTATTAACCGTAATCTGCCGCCAGGAAAAAGCGGCAACTCCGGAGCCGGTATTGACCTGTGCCGTCTCTATATCCTGGCTTCCATAAGCAGTCAGGCCCATCTCTCCGGGGTGGTCTCTGAGGAAAAAACTGGATGCCAGCATCAGTATTCCGCCGACCACGCCAAAAATAATGAAGGTATCACCCCAGCCCATGGCTTCGATAGACCAGCGTACCAGAGGCATGAATACTGATGGTCCCAGGCTGACACTGACCCACATAACACCCATTGCCAGCCCGAGTTTCCGGTGAAACCAGCGGGTAAGCAGTACCGGAAGTACGGTGATAAAGGCCGATGAACCCAGACCGCCAGCGAGCACGCCGTAATAAAACTGGAACTGCCACACCTCGGAAATGGTGGCGGTAAGCAGCATACCAACCGTAAAGATAATGGTTCCCCCGATAACAATCCGGCGAGAATCGGTTTTCTCCGCCAGGCGGCCAGCCACGAGAACGGCGGGAATCCCCACCAGGAACTGGAGACTGTAGGCTAAGGAGATGGCTCCCCGGCTCCAGCCATACTCTTCTATTAAAGGGTCAATCAATACCCCAAAAGAAAAACGGACCGCCGCGCTTATGGCCTGCACTACCATTACCGCAACCAGAACCATCCAGGCGTAATGGGGTCGGCCCGGCCTCCATGTAAAACGCATAACTTACAATATTAACATCCCGCGGGAGAATATTCTATTCCCCGGGGACGGAAGGGAAACCGCGGGAAAATCAACGGTTTCTCAACGAGATAAATGTCACAAAAGGTGCTAAGATAATAAAGCCAGGTACTGAGCCGTACCCTAGAAATCTGGCCGAATAATGTCATTCTGAAGGAGCGTGGCGACTGAAGCCCCGTATCAAATACGGGGTCGGGGTGGGGCTAAATTGAAGCTATTCCCTCCCCCAAGCGATATCCTTCGCGGAGTTTATACTGAGCGAAGCGAATGTGCTCAGGGTGACAATATTGGATTCTCGGACACACTCCTGGTGTCGCGTCAGGTAAATAATATGTCATTCCCGCCCCGTATCAAGCCTGTCCTGGCGACAGGCCAGGGTACGGGGTAAACTCCAGCGGGAATCCAGTCGAATCCTTTTCTGGATTCTGGCCTCCGCCAGAATGACGGTGTTGGACATATATTGATCCTGTGTTGTGCTGGTTCTCCAGCATGTTGGATTGCGAGGACGAGAGCCCGAAGCATCCGACAGGAGAGGTTAAGTCTCTTCGCAACCGGGATTGCTTCGCCTTCCCTTCGGGAATGGCTCGCAATGACAATTCATTTCCGTCATCCCCCGTAATGGACAAGCCCCCTCTTCACGGCATATGCCGCCGCCTGGCTGCGGTTGGCCAGGTGCAGCTTCTCCATGATATTCTTCAGGTGCGTCTTTACCGTGTTCTCGGAGATGAACAGGGAGTCGGCTATCTCCCGGTTGGTGGCTCCCCGGGCAAGCTGTTGCAGGACTTCTCCCTCCCGCGGGCTGAGGTCAGCCCCGTCCTCTTCGACGGGTTCCCTTCTTGCCCCGATGCTGAGGTCTTTAAACTCGGTGAGCAGCTTGGTTGCCATCAATGGGGAAACAATCACGCCGCCGCTGGCGATATTGATAATGGCATGAATCAGCTCCTCCGGCTCGGCTTTCTTGAGCAGGTAACCGGTGGCGCCAAACTTCACGGCGGCGAAGAGGTCAGTCTCCATCTCCGAGACGGTCAGCACCAGGATATTGATCTGGGGCATTTCCGACTGAAGGGCCTGAATGGCTTCCAGCCCGCTGCAACGCGGCATATTGAGGTCCATCAGGATCACTTCCGGGGCGATTTTCCGGGCCTTTTCTATCGCCTCCAGTCCATCGGCGGCTTCTCCTACTATCTCCAGGTTTTGCTGACTGGCCAGCACCGTGGCGATGCCGCGGCGGAACAGGGTATGGTCGTCTACGATAAGAACTCTGATACGTTCCATTTCATAACCTCACTGTAGCCATTGGCAAAGTAACCATTATCGCTGTTCCCTCTCCGGGGGCGGTAGAGATATCCACGCTCCCGCCAAGCCCTTCCGCCCTTTCCCTGATGATGTTTAGCCCGTGATAACCGGGGGGAGATTCTTCCAGGTCGGCGAAGTTAAAACCCCGCCCGTTATCCTTGATCATCATCTCCACCGCCTCTCCGTTTCTGCCCAGGCTTAGTTCTACCTCCGTTGCCTGGGAGTGCCTTCTGACATTGGTCAGCGCCTCCTGGGCGATGCGCAGCAGTTGCAGCTCAGCCACCGGAGAGAGCTGCGGAAGGGTTTTGGAGGCATCAAACTTGACCTGGATGCCGTTATTGCTGCCGTATTCCCGGGCGTAGTTTGTCAGGGTTGGTATCAGGGGCAGGGCCTTTGTTTCGGCGCTTAGCTGGTCGATGGATTCCCGGATATCGTCATACGTATCCTTCACTATCTTCCTGACGTCATTAAGCTCGGTGAGCGCCTGTACCGTGTTGTTGGCCGCCACGGAATCGCTGACTACCTTGGTTTTGAGATTAAGGTAGCTCAGTGATTGGGCGATACCATCATGTATCTCCCGGGCAATCCGGCGGCGCTCTTCGATGATAGCCTCTCTTTCAATACGCCGGCGGATGTTCAGATTGATGCGATAAGGCACCATGGCGACGACAAAAGAGAAGAGGGTATAGACTATCAGCAGGGTGAGATTGTACCCCTGCATAATCCAGGTAAACCTGATGCTCACCTGACTGAGTCCGATGTGGGTTGCGGAGAGCAGGACGGTGGCAGCGGTTGCCAGGGAAAGGGCAACCTTTTCCTGGAAGAGAAGGGCGGCGGTCATGATGGGGGTCAGGGAATAGAGCAGGAAGATGCTGTTCAGTCCGTTGGTAGAGATAACGAGCAGGATGGCAAGTAAAAAATCACCTATCAGGATGAGATAGGTCATCGGGCTTCTCTCCCGCCAGCGGAGGGGAGAAAAGACCCTCAGGATGGAGTAGACGCCGAGTATTCCCAGGATGATGTAGAGCTGGAAGTCCGTTATCCGGGACATCATCAGGGGCGGGCCGACCTGGGTAAACATTACTGCCAGGGCGTAAGACAGAAAGCGGTAGACGGCTAGAAACTGGTACGCTTCCTTTTCATACCTGGTCAGCATATTCTTCCTCGTCATTAAAGTAAGGCATTTTGCCTTTATATGTCAAGTAGGGGGTTTTTTTGTGCTCCATATTAGGGCAGGTACCATTGCCAGATTTCGCGCCCCCAGAGGAGAGTAACCATGGCGGCAACCGCCAGAAAGGTGCCGGAAGGTATCGGGTCCTTGAGTCCCTTAATCCTGAAGGCCAGCAGCATGGCGGCGACCAGTCCCCCCGAAATCCAGGAGATTAGTATGGCGACGAATACCAGCGGGTAGCCGGTCATCAGTCCCACCAGCGCTCCCATCTTCACATCTCCCATTCCCATGCCGCGGCGGTAGATAATAAAGGGCAGCGCCATGGCTATCAGCCCCAGGGCGCCTCCGGCCAGGGCGCTGAGCGCTCTGCCCGGTAAGCCCTGCGGCAGCAGGCTTATCACGGAGAACCCCGGCCAGAGAGATGCCAGGACAAGAGCCAGCGCCATAGCCGGGTAGGTCACTTTGTCCAGTATCAACTGGTTTTCCAGGTCAATAACGAATATTACGATGAGGATGCTGGCATAAACCAGCAAGATGCCGAGTTCAAGTGCCAGACCGTACTTCCAGTAAAGGAAGGCGAAGAGCAGGCCGGTTACGCCTTCCATAATCGGGAGTTTGGGGGGTATGGGTGCCCGGCAGTAGCGGCACCGGCCGCGCAGCCAGAGATAGCTGAAAACGGGGATGAGGTCGAGGGCTCCCAGTTTATGGTAGCAGGCAGCGCAGTATGACGGGGGTCTGATGATGGACTGGCCCCGGGGCAACCGGTCGATGCACACATTGAGAAAGCTGCCTATGGCTAAACCGAGGGCGAAGAAGACCGGTATCAGTAAATACAACTTCCGGCGTCACTCCATACTGGCGTCATTACTTAGGGATTATAATACATCAGGCTGGAGAACTAAGCAATGGTGCGGTATAGATAAGATAGGTTAATTGATGTGATTACTAGCACACGATAATAAGCCGGGACATTAAAATGCGTGAAGATTTTGTAAAGATTCTGTAAAACTTTTGTCGGAAGCCTCATTTGAGGGATGCCAGATTACGGGTTAGCCTTGCGTGGTACGCCATAATAGTGATAGTATCAAGTGTACATCGATTCACCCGGTCTTAAGAGTTTGCCTCTTCAAATGTATTCAGTTTTCAAGTATTAAAGGTACGATTGGTCAACTGATGTCCCTGAAATGGAAATTTCCTAAAGTGTTCTACGGGTGGTGGATTGTAGCTGCCTCCGTGATGACCGGATTGTATTCGGCGGGAGTTGTCTTTTACGGCTTCACCGCCTTTTTTGAGCCGATAGCTGACGAAATGGGCTGGAGCTACACACAAATTTCACTGGCGGCTTCATTACGTGGATTGGAGATGGGGATTATGGCTCCTCTCATGGGAATCCTGGCTGACCGCTGGGGGCCGAGGAGACTGGTGTTCGGCGGGGTGCTCTTTACTGTCGCCGGGTTATTTGTCTTGAGCCGTACGGTATCCCTGCCGATGTTTTACGCGGGGTTCGGGCTGATGGCTATCGGTATCAGCGCTTCCAATATGACGGTGCTGATGACGGCAGTAGCCAACTGGTTCCGGAAGAAGGTGGGAATGGCTACCGGTATCGCGGTTTGCGGTTTTGGTCTCGGCGGTTTTATGGTACCTCTCGTGGTTAAACTCATCGAGTTGTACCAGTGGCGCCTGACGATGAGTTATCTTGCCCTGGGAATGTTAGTTGCTATCCTGCCGCTATCTCTGGTTTTCCGGCACAGGCCTGAGCAGTATGGTTATTTACTTGATGGTGAGGAGAAAGAACCGGTGGTGGCGGAAAGCGGCCTGGAGCTGCCGCCGGTTGATGACATAGAGGAGATGACGGTAAAGCGGGCTTTACGCAGCGGGGCGTTCTGGCGTTTGGCCCTGGCTTTTACCTATCATGTTATGGTGGTGACGGCGGCGGTTACTCACGTGATGCCTTATCTCAGCAGTATCGGCATCAACCGGTCGGTGTCGGCGCTGGCAGCAACGGCAATACCGGTGATGAGCATTGCCGGGCGTCTCGGTCTGGGCTGGTTGGGAGACAGGATTGGTAGAAAGCCGGTGACAGTAGGGGCACTGGCAATAACGGGGCTGGGACTGGTCTTCTTTGGCTATATCGCCCAGGCAGGTATCTGGTTGCTCGCGGCCTTCCTTATTCTTTTCAGCATTGGTTACGGTGGGATTAACGCGTTACGGCCCTCCCTGGGAAGAGAGTTTTTTGGCAGAACTAACTTCGGCACTATTTTTGGCATCATAATCGGGATAAATATGATCGGGGGTATCGCCGGGCCGGCCATAGCCGGCTGGGTATATGATAGCTTCGGCAGTTACCAGGGTGTATGGGTTATCTTTGGCCTGCTGGCGGTGGTGGCGATTGCTTCTGTCTGGACGGTATCTCCGGTGGGGAAGGCTACCGTAAGTCCGGCTAAGTCCTGATTTTGCGGTGCTTTCAATCAGCGGTTACCCGGTTAGCGCTGGGGTTCAATAAGCACCTTGATTGAGTCCCGTGCCTCAGCGACGATTTGAAAGCCCAGTCCTGTCTCCGCCAGTCCCAGCCGGTGGGTAATCATCCGGCGTACCGGGATGGCGCCTGCCTGAATCAAGTCCAGCGCCGTCTGGTAGTCGGCGGGACTGCCCGCGTAAGAAGTGGTCAGCGTGATGTCAGTACGCCAGAAAATCTCGTTTATTGAGATTGGGATAGTCACGCCGGGCTCCGTCGAGGCGAAGAAAAGGACGGTGCCTCCCCGTTCCACGGACTTTAATGCCTGAAGGATCGCCGTTCTGGCGCCGGTACAGACTATTACCAGGTCAGCCAGCCGCCCCTGATTTACCTGGCGCAGGCAGGAGGGCAGGTCTTCTTGAGCGTGAATGGTGGTGTCAGCGCCGAACTGCCTGGCTGCTTCCAGACGGTAGTCGTTGATATCAGTGGCGATTACCCGGCTGGCGCCGAAGATTCGGGCCAACTGTACATGGAGCAGACCGGCAATGCCGCTGCCAATAACCAGGACGCTGGTGCCCGGTCTTATCCGGGCGGTACTTTGTCCGCGCAGTACGCAGGCCAGCGGTTCAATGAAGGTCGCTTCCTCAAAGGATACTGAATCGGGTAAGCGGAATACCCCCCGGTCAACGTTGATGGCGGGTAAACGCATGTACTCCGCCAGTCCACCGGGGTCGAAATTGGTCCGGCGGAGGGTATCGCACATGGTGTGGTGGCCGCTCAGGCAGTAGCGACAGGTGTTGCAGGGCACGTGGTGGGCCACAGAAACGCGGTCACCTTCCCGGTAGTTTTCTACCGCTTTACCCACCGCCACAATCTGCCCGCCAATCTCATGGCCGAGTACCAGGGGCGCGCGGTCAAGGCGGTACCATTCGATGACATCACTGCCGCAGATGCCGCTGGCTTCTACCCGCACCAGCAGCTCACCGGGGCCTATTTGGGGGGTAGGCACCTCTTCTATGCGCACATCCCGGTTGTTATACCACATGGCAACACGCATTTTACTTGCCTCTGGACTGCTGACGGGTAAAGATTTTATAGATAGCCGTCATTCTTCAGACATTTTTTCGATGCGGTCAAACTCTTCTCTCAGCTTCTTGTAGGCTTCATCCAGTTCGCCGGCTTTGTTTTCCATGTTTCT
>JAUYMF010000119.1 GCA_030698765.1 Dehalococcoidales bacterium | reverse complement strand
GATATACTTACCGCAGCCGGCACTTTATCTCAAGCATGACCAGTAGTCTTTAAGCTGTTCCTTAACTTCCCTGACGACTTTTTCCGTCTCCGGCAAAGCGGGATCCGCGCCGAATCCGGGCGGGACCGGCTCCGGTTCGGCTACTTCAAGTCTAATATCAGCCAGTCCGGTAACCAGGGCCAGCCAGGCATAGGGCAGTACCTTCTTGTTATAACCGGAGGCAATCAGGTCAATAACCTTCCCGTCACCATAAATCCCGGCCATCTTCCTGACCTTCTCTCCAATCATCCTGAAGCCGCTCACCGGCAGCCCCAGAGACGTCAGCCCATCCGCAAAATGGGGGTCCGAGCCGC
Source organism: Dehalococcoidales bacterium (assembly GCA_030698765.1). Lineage (NCBI taxonomy): Bacteria > Bacillati > Chloroflexota > Dehalococcoidia > Dehalococcoidales > Dehalococcoidales bacterium. The sequence goes on along the minus strand of JAUYMF010000119.1, from coordinate 10,721 downwards.
CGTTGCGGATTATCACCTGCGGCTTGAACTCCTCAGCCAGTGGTTCCACAATCGCTTCAAAAGCGAGCCGGTAAGAATCATAACCGGCATTGACCGGCATCGGGACGTTGACGGTGAAGCCTTTTCCACTGCCGACGCCAATCTGATAGCTAAAAACGGTACCGGGATAGATGCTTCTGGGGTCCTGGTGCAGGTCAATGAACAACACCTTCGGCTCCTGGTAAAAGTATTCGCTGGTACCATTACCGGTATGGGCGTCCGTATCCAGTATCAGGACTCTTTCCAGCTTATGTTGCTTCAATAAATACAGCCCGCAGAAGGCAACATCGTTATAAAGGCAAAATCCCTCCCCGTAAGCCGCGCGGGCATGATGCATCCCCCCGCCGATAGACACCGCTTTGGCGAATTCACCCTGCTGAGTCAAATCACAGGCCATCTTCGCCTGGCCAACGATCAACCTGGCGGCTTCTTCCAGCTTTCCCGGTTTGGCGGCGGGCAGGTTATCCCCGCTCTGAAACCGGTAAAACTCGTCGGGATAAGTCAGCCCCAGGTTTGCCGCCCGGTAAAACCCCCGGGTAAAATCAATGTAGTCCTTCTGGCAGATTAATAGTAAATCTTCATCAGTTGCCGGCTCCGCCTGGAGAAACTGATAGCTACTCTCAGTCAGGTTCTCCCGTAGAAACCGGGGGAATATCTCGTAGCGGTCCCCGCGAAAGGGATGCCCGGGGCCAAAATCATACTCTCTTAATTCCGGACGATACAATATAGCCAGGGTCATTTTGCTCATTCTCCAGTAGTCTAAAAATAAAATGAGAGATTGATTTGAGCAATCTCTCACCTTTTAACAGTTATCTGACAGAGACGCGCGCAGTGCTAAGTCCTTAGTCCCTACCGTATCTTCTTTTCGCAATCACGGCATACTACCACTGGCGGGAAATATTTCATTACCACCACCATATCATCAAGCGGCCTGGACTTCTCACACAGCTTGCACGTAAAGGTTATCTCCCCGATTTCCGTTGCTTTTGCACCTTCATTGTCTGCTTCGGTCTTCATTGCCATTATCATTCCTCTCTAATCTGCGGGATAGGGGACAGACTTTCTCCGCACACTACGCGTCTTCCGTTTTACTGCCGACCTTGGCGTCACCATTGCCATTACCTGAAGCATGGCCACGGTCATTCCTGTAATCGGTAACGTAGAACCCGGACCCCTTGAAGATTATGGGAGCCGGCCAGAAGATACGTGTGGCGTCCTCACCGCATTGTGGACAGGTTCCCTTAGCCTTATCGCTAAAGCTCTGCCTTAGCTCGAAACGGGATGAACAACAGGGACACTCGTATACGTAAATGGGCAAATCTATCACCTCCTTGTTATTGTCATGCCCTCAAGTAATTATCCGTTTAAGAGAAATTGCTGGATTATCATCGCTAGAGATGGCATAAAAACAACTGACACCTTAAAAAAGTCTGGCAGTCCCGCTAAAGAATCACAGGACTTATTGTTGCCTTCCGGTTAATCGAAGCAACATTGAAATTCCATATTCCGGGCGACCGATTACCATACTGGGATTAGCACTCTCCCCACCAGACTGCTAACTCCATTGTAGCCTAATAAAATCCGTTAGTCAATATTTCCCGGCGGAGTCCTCCCTGCCGGGCACTGCCGCCGGATTAAACTATCTCCCAGTCCCGGTACCCCTGCTGAATTATTGCCAGATACTCCGGTGAAGGCGGTGTCTCTTCCGCGCGACCGGCCTTGATATAGGTTATTGCCGGTACCTGTTCCCCGTCCTCGCTGAATACGGTGACATTGAACCGGTTATAGTCTCTGGGATAACCCTCATAGCTGTCAAGTCTCCTCAAATCCCTGTCCGAAATTTCATAGACAGCCCCCAGCACCTTCTCCCCCCTTAATGGCTTGATACTGGCTATTCCCCCGTGGTATTGCCGGGACCAGCCGACAAATACCAGTTTATAATTAGGCAGGGTAGCCGTAAACTCCGGCTTGCTGTCCGGGCAGCGCTCCTTCATTTGCTTGTGGTTTAGATTGGAGGCATAGGCAAAATAGTACATTGCTGACACCATATAAACGCTAAAGCACCGAATAACTCAACGGCGTCATAATACCGTATCTATCAGGAAATGGCAACTTCCAGGCTGAAGCCAGTACGTATTGCGTGCTGGCTTGATAAGCATTAAAATACTGTGATGAAACGGATTAGCCTGGTTATCCTGATACAGTTGACTCTGGCGATGGCGCTGGCCGGGTGCGCCACGTTTCCCGGAGCGCCGGCTGGCTCGTCTTTCATCGAGGAATCCTTTACTGTTGAGCCGGGGCAGAAACATACAGTGGCAGTATTGCTGCAGGAACGACGGATCGTGGGAGGCACTTTCAGCGTTAGCGGCGAACGCGCTTCCATCGATTTCTATGTAACCGGCCCCGAGGGGGAACTGGTTTACGGCGTTGAACGCGCTGTGGGCGGACATAGCTTCGAAATCAGGGCACAAAACACGGGTACCTATACCTTGTATTTTGATAATTCCATATCCGGCGGGTCTCCCCGCCAGGTTTCCTTACGCTATCGCGTGCGGTAGTCTCTAAGCGGACCCGCGGTATGGAAACCAGGTCAGCGATTGGCACTGTTACTTGCCGTATGTTGAGCCCTCCGGCAGCACCACCTCCCCCACAGAGAATTTCCTGGGCGCCGGAGGCAAGTCCCTGCCAAACCAACGCCGCATTACCTGCTCAACGAGATGTCGGCCAGCCTGTCCGGCTCGATCTCTTTCGGCGCGGTATATTGGTTCTCCGTAATCAGGAAGCTGATAACCTGCAGGTATTGTTCCCGGGAGAGCGTGCCGGGAGCGTCATAAGGCATAGCCACGGAAACCATATCGAATAGTGCCTGGGCATTTTCATACTTATCGAGGACGCCATCTCCGACGAGGGTTGGGCCGAAAGCGCCCTGCCCTCTGGCGCCATGGCACCGGGCGCAGTTATTGACAAAGACGGTCCTCCCCGCGGCTACCAGGCTTTCTCCATCGGAAACCGGAACGGCGGGCGGCGGCTCCGCCCGGCACGCGGCAAGGATGACCGGAGCCAAAAGGATCACCAAGGTCAAGGCGTAGAGCACAGGCTTACCTTTATACCACCCTGACCGGGTGGGGCACCATAGCGCCGAAGGCATACCCGAGTTGGTTCCATTTTTGCTGCGGGATGTCATACTGCATATCCCCTTTTTCATAAATCGCCCGCGGGATGATTGTCATATCGCCCGGCCGCGCCTCGAAGGAAAACTCCCAGCAGCGCTCGCACCACCGAGCAAGGTGACGAACCTGCGCCGCGAGATGCCCGCGGCCTCACCTCTACGTCTCAGAGCTTCAAGCTGGTCTTCGTTGAAAGAGGTTGACTTTTTCACGGTCTTCTCCCTTGCCCGCAGGCCGCCAATCATAAAGACATCAGGCCTTCTCGGAAGCTCCGGGGTCTCCCAGCCACGCTAAATCAAGCAACTCTTTATATAGTTTATCTTCTTTCCTCTCTTCAGGGAATACGTAGTCATACGCAATTTATCTTATAACAGAATTAGCCGCCCTGTGGCGTGAGACGAGCCGGCGTCCTTGATGGCAGCGCTTGATTTCGAGTTTTTGCAGTCTGAAAGGTATTATTCGGTTTTGGTTGGCGGTGTCATTGCGAGACGATTCCGTTATAGGCGGAAGGCTTCAGCCCGAGTTCAGCGTTCGACTGAGCTCACGCCGAAGTCCCGAGGGCTTCAGCCCGAGTTCAGCCCGAGGGCGAAGCAATCTCATGTGGTGGGGAAGCTGCAACCCCTCCCGGATTGCCATACTGAGCGAAGTGAACGTGCTCCTCGCAATGACATTCAATATGGAAGATAGTCCTCTCTCCTCTTAGATGCCCTGTTCTTCCAGTCATTTTCAAGGTAGAAGGAGAAGCGTTTAATGGCATCATACCAGGGACACATAGAGCCACGAAACGTGGTCAGTGGGGAGGTTACGGCGATCTAAAACGCAAAAGGTATTATCCAGAAAATCAGGGTAAGAATGTACTGAACCACCAGGCTGAACACGACGAAAGGTACGGAATAGCTGAAAAACTCTCTCAACCGCACTTTGCTGCCTCCCTCCCTTTCTGCCAGACCCTGGGCGACGAAGAGGGCCGGAGCCCCGGCGATGGTCAGGTTACTGCCCAGAGTGCCTGCCCAGAGCAGCGCCCAGCCCAGCGGCCACGGGCTGATACCCAACGAGGGAGCCAGGTCCCGAATCAGATAGAGAAAGACCAGGATATAGGCATCATGCTCCACGATGCCTACTATCGGGGCAGTAACCCAGTAGAGCAGGCTGGAACCAAGAATGAGATTCTGCTGGAAATAAGGTGCCAGGGCATCGGCAATCATCTTGATGATACCGACATGGTGAATAGCCCCCACCAGTACGAAGAGGACAATATAAAAGAACAAAGCCTTCCAGTCAATCTCCCTGAGTATATCATCAAAAGAAGGCCCGCCTAAGTGACGGGCAAAGATCTCATTGATGATGACCAGCAGGCTCATACCAGTAAGGGCAATGAAGCCCAGATTATAGCCAATTACCTCGCGGAAGGACATGGCGAGAATAGTAGCCAGAAAAAGTCCCAGGCTGATAATGACAAAGCTCTTCTTCTTCAGGTATTCGCACGGTTCTTCCTGGCAGATTTCGTCAATAACGGCAGCATCCATTGGCGGAAATAGCTTTCTGAGCTTGTACCGGTACATGAAGAACATAGTGGCCAGAAAGGTGGCGGTCAATAACGGAAAAGAAGAGGGTCTGCCCATCTGCCAGATGAATTCATTGAACTCGATGCCGGTAACCGAGTGGAACATCTGGGGCGGCAGGTCACCGAGGAGCAATGCCGTGCCCATGAAGTTAGCCGCCAGGCCGACGGTTATTAAAAAAGGGAAAGAATTCAGCTTCAACTTCTTGGTGACGTGGAAGATTACCGGAGCCATCATCAGAATAATGACGACATTGTCAATTAACATCGAGATAAAGCCGGCAAGTATACCGAGCCAGAAGAGAAAAATACCGACATTTTTACCGGAGCGCCTGAGGATGGTTATCGCCAGAAACTGGGGAACTCCGGTATCAGAAAAGTAAGCGGCGATTATCCAGATGCTGAAGAGGATGGCGATTATATTCCAGTCAACGAAGCCGAACGCTTCGGTTTCGGCCATTGTCCCCACCATTACCATCAGGACTACGCCGATAATGCCGACTACGGTTCTATCCCACTTACCCCAGATGATGAGCCCGATGGTGACCAGGAAGATGACCAGAGTGATTGCCACAATAGGTTCCATCATTCTTAAAGGAGCACCACCAGTCCCGCATATACAGATTTAGTCCGGTTCTTATCAGTATAGACTATTTAAGCAAAGAGGGGAATAAGCATTAGTATAGCGCCACCGGCCACCACCGAAGCGATCTGGCCGGCAGTATTGGCTCCGGCAGCATGCATCAGCAGGTGATTCTGCGGGTTAGCCTCCAGTCCTAATTTTTGTATGACCCGGGCCGACATGGGGAAAGCGGAGATACCGCAGGCACCAATCATGGGGTTGATCTTCCGTCCCGAGAGAACGCTCATCATCTTCCCCAGCAGGACACCGGCAACAGTATCCAGGCTGAAGGCGACTATCCCCAGGACAAATATCAGGATGGTTTCCGGCTTCAAAAACTCCGCTCCTGACATCATGCCGCCGACGGTAACACCGAGCAGAATCGTAACAATGTTGGCCAGTTCATGCTGGGCGGTCTCGGAAAGGCTTTTCACTACCCCGCACTCTCTCAGCAGATTCCCGAACATGAGAGCGCCGATGAGCGGTGTTGCCTTGGGAGCAATCAATCCGACCACCAGGATGGTAGCTATCGGGAAAAGTATCTTTGCCCTTTGCGGTGTGGCTCCGGGAACCACCGCCATCTTCAGCGCTCTTTCCTCTTTGCTGCACATCGCCTTTATTATCGGCGGCTGGATAATCGGTACCAGTGCCATATAGGAATAAGCGGCGACTACAATCGCCGCCACATATTTTGATCCCAGAACCGTTGATACATAGATTGATGTGGGACCGTCGGCCGAGCCAATTATGCCTATTGAGGCGGCATCCCTGAGGCTAAAGTCCAGAATATGAAGCCAGCCATCACCGAGTAAATAAGCAAAAAAGAAGGTCCCGAAAATGCCGAATTGCGCTGCGGCGCCAAGTAGGATGGTATATGGTCTCTGCAGGAAAGGCTCAAAGTCAATCATCGCCCCCACGCCGATGAAGATGAGCAGGGGGAATAGCTCGGTGTGAATACCGGCATCTCTCAAAATCGCCAGTAAGCCGCCCTCTTCAGTTATCCCGCCCAGGGGTATGTTGCCCAGTAGCGCACCGGCGCCGATGGGCACCAGTAAAACCGGCTCTATCTTCCTGGCAATCCCGAGCCACATCAAAAGTCCGGCAATAAGCATCATCACTGCCGATTGCCAGGTCAAGCTGAGAAAACCAAAAAATTCGCCCGCCGGTATATCCATTATTTACCGCTCTCCCCCGTTTTGGCTTTGGGGCGGGTAAACCTAATCACCAGGGTCATAACCCCTAATAAGACCGTCAGCACCGCAAAAATAATCACCATGCCGAGGAGAACGATCCAAAGAGCATCAATCATCCTGTCCTTGCCTACACTTTCTGCTCAGTACTCAATGATTGCGATTGTGTTCCCGGTCTCCACCATCTGCCCGGCGGAAACTTTAATCTCGATAACCTTACCGCCTACCGGGGTCACTATCGGGTTCTCCATCTTCATTGACTCGATAAAGCAAATTACGTCTCCCTCATTCACAGTATCATCCAGTTTAACTTCCACGCTGGTGATCTTGCCGGTTATCGGAACCTCGATTATTTCCTGCGCCAATTTCAGACTCCTTTCCCGTACTCAGGTCATCTTTCTGGCCGGTCCTATATTCTGACAAACTAAAAGGGCAGGTACTCTAGCTAAGCTCTATCCCTGCCCCTTCAATCACCTATGGCTACCCTGATAACTTACGGTTCATCATCCGCAGCCAGTGCGCCGACAGCTTCTGCCGGATGCACCACAATCTCGCCGTCTTCCAGGTCAACTATTGCCGTATCTCCGGCGCGGAATTGACCGCGCAGCAGACTGTCAGAGAGTTTATCTTCAACCCTGTCCTGGATTACCCGCCGCAGCGGCCGGGCTCCGAAGACTTCATCATAGCCCTTTTCTCCCAGGAAGTCCTTGGCTCTCTCCGATACCTCGAGCTTTATTTCCTTGTCCGCCAGTTGCTGGGTGACGGAAGTCAGCATCAGGTCAACTATTTTACGGATGTGCTCTTTATTCAGCGAGTGGAAGACAACCACATTGTCAAGCCGGTTCAGAAACTCAGGCTTGAAGGTCTTCTTCAGCTCGTCAAGCAGTCTTTCCTTCATGCCCTCGTAGCTTTTCTGTTGCGTCTTCGCTTCGTCACTTTGCGGGGCAAAGCCGATGACGCTCCTCTTTCTGATAAGCTCGGCGCCGATGTTACTGGTCATCACAATGATACAATTACGGAAATCAACCCGGCGGCCCTTGGCATCGGTCAGATGCCCGTCATCGAAGATTTGGAGCAGGATATTAAACACATCCGGATGCGCTTTCTCAATTTCATCAAGGAGTATGCAGCAGTATGACTTTCGTCTCACGGCTTCGGTCAACTGGCCGCCCTCGTCGTAGCCGATGTATCCGGGCGGCGCTCCGACCATTCGGGATACCGTGTGTCTTTCCTGGTACTCGGACATGTCCAGCCTTATCAGGGAATCCTCGCCGCCGAACATGAACTCGGACAGTGCCTTGACCAATTCTGTCTTGCCGACTCCCGTCGGGCCGAGAAAGATAAAGTTACCAATGGGGTGCCTGGGATCTTTGAGTCCGGCGCGGGCTCTCCGTACGGCTCTGGCGATGGTACTTATCGCTTCATCCTGTCCAACAATACGTTTGTGCAGGACTTCTTCCATCTGCAATAGCCGGCTGGTCTCATCACCGCTCAGTTGTATTACTGGAACCCCGGTCCACATGCTGACAATTTCGGCAATGTTTTCGGCAGTAACTACCGGCTTTTCCTGCACCAGTTCCGTATGCCACTGTTGCTCCAGCTCTTTGGACTTCTCCTCAAGCTGGAGTTCTCTCTCGCGTATCTCAGCCGCGTAATCATACTGTTGAGCGGCCAGAGCGGTCTCTTTATCCTGGCGGTAACTTTCCTCAACTTCCTTGAGCTTCTGCAGAGAAACGGGTTTGACCTGGGATTTAATCCTTACCCGTGATGAGGCTTCATCAATCAGGTCGATAGCCTTATCCGGCAGGAAGCGGTCAGGTATGTACCTGGCGGCTAATGTTGCCGCGGCGTTTATTGCTTCATCGCTTATCTTAAGCTTGTGATGTTCTTCATAGCGTTCCCTGATACCATGCAAAATTGCTATGGTCTCTTCTACGGAAGGCTCCTCGACCAGTACCGGCTGGAAGCGCCGCTCCAGGGCGGGATCACGCTCCACATGCTTGCGGTAATCATCGAGGGTGGTAGCTCCGATGCACTGTAATTCGCCTCTGGCCAGCGATGGTTTAAGGATGCTGGCGGCATCGACCGCTCCCTCAGCGGCTCCGGCGCCAACAATAGTGTGGAACTCATCGACGAAGAGGACACAGTTGCCGGTAGTCTTTATCTCTTCGATGATTTTCTTGAGTCGCTCTTCAAATTCGCCCCGGTATTTGGTCCCGGCGACTACCGCCGCCATATCCAGGGTTATCAAACGCTTGTCAATCAGTGTCTCCGGTACCTCGCTGGTAGCGATACGGTGGGCCAGGCCTTCTACAATGGCTGTCTTGCCCACTCCCGGTTCACCGATGAGGGCCGGATTATTCTTGGTGCGGCGGCTCAGGATTTGCGTTACCCGCTCAATCTCCTTGTTCCGTCCGATGACGGGATCGAGTTTCCCGGCGCGGGCGGCGGCAGTCAGGTCAATGCCTAACTGGTCCAGCAGCGGCGTCCGGTTGGCGCTGCGGGTCACTTTGGCCCTGGCTAAACCCTGGCTGGGAATGCGGGTTACTTCAGCCCGCGCCTGCTCAAGGGTGATACCAAAGCTCTCCAGTACGCCGGCAGCGATTCCCTCTCCTTCATGCAGCAGCCCTAAGAGGAGGTGCTCGGTGCCGATATAGCTGTGGCCCAGCTGACGTGCCTCGTCTATCGCCAGTTCAATGACGCGTTTGGCTCTGGGGGTAAGCCCGATCTCACTGGTACTGGCTTTCTCACCGCGCCCGATGATATATTCTACCGCGGAACGCACTTTACCCAGGCTGGCGCCCAGATTGATTAGTACCTTGGCAGCTACCCCTTCCTCTTCCCGTATCAATCCCAGCAGGATATGCTCAGTACCAATGTAGCTGTGGTTAAGGTGCTGCGCTTCTTCCTGAGCTGAGGTGAGAACTCTACGTGCTCGTTCTGAAAATTTTTCGAATCGGCTAGCCATCTTTTCTCCTTAGAACCGCCTGCCGTTCTTACGCAAGGTTACCTTTACTGATATTATTATAAATCAACTTCCAGTATAAAGCAACTGGGCTGATCAGTGATAAAAGTGAAAGGCTGGATAAAAACTGCGGTTACTTTTTCTTCTTGGTAGTGAAGTCTCCTAGCAGTGGCATATTTTCCACAAGGGGTTGCCCCCTCAGTATCGTCTGCGCTGAAGCGTTTCACTGCCGTGTTCGGGATGGGAACGGGTGGTTCCACCTCGCTCTAACCACTAGGAGACTTCTACTATCTAGGAGTATTGTAGCACAAAACCTGAGGATAAGAAAAGCCCCGGACAAAATTTATTTTTAAGTGTCGGTCTGTCCTGCCCGACTGCGATATTATCAGGATCTTCCCCATGGCTTGGCAAGCCTGCCCGATATTGAGCATGGGCTGGCGCAAGCTGCCCGGCCGGCTAGCGGCCTCTCTGCATCAGTTCAATGAGCACGTTCTCCGGGCCCCAGAGGAAGCAGATTTTCAGTCCGGGTGATGCCTCCCTGACCTCATCGCGGAACCTGACCCCTCTGGTTTTCAGGTCAGCCACGGCAGCCTCGATGTTATCCGTCAATATCCCGAAGTGCTCAATGCCGTATCCGGTCTCCGTGGCGGTGGATGCCTTATCACCACGCTCGATTATCAGGATGCGGGAGCCGTTGAGGTCAAGCTCCACGCTGGTGCGCCCGTCGGCGGTCTTGCGGGTGTTGACCAGCCTGGCGTTGAACATGGTCTCGTAAAAATCGGCGGTTTTGGCGGCGTCCGGAGTGGTCAGGTGGATGTGGTCATGCCAGTAAACGGGCATTTTAAAACTCCTTACATAATAAGTCTCGCCTGATTCAGGCCGGTTCAGTCCAGTGTAAGCCCTGGCAGGGGGAGCCGTCAAATCTGATGACTTACCCCCACTCCGTCATTACGGGCACACGGGAAATCCATCCCCCTGACTTACTTCCAAAGGGTGGCGGGTGGGAATAGATACAGAAAAATATTTACTATCACCCTCACCCCCTGTATCCCCCTCAATCCCTCCCGTGTCCAGCACGGGACAAGCTCATTGCCAAATGGGGAGGCACAAATGACAGAGGTAGCCAGAGGCATCTCCCTTTACGAAAGGGAGAGCGAAAGGGATTTAAGGAGAGGGT
>JAUYMF010000118.1 GCA_030698765.1 Dehalococcoidales bacterium | reverse complement strand
TCTCTCCAGATCCATCACCTCTTTCTCATCCAGGGGAACGGCGGCTTTTCTGATTTCCAGCATTTATACCTCCAGTTCAGGAGTTATCTCCTGGATGAGTCCGGTATATGTCTCTGTCAAGGTCTTCTTTTCCACCTTGCTGCACAATGAGAGCCGCGTGATAATGGGAGTCGATAATTCAGATGCTGTTTACTTCTTATTTTCTTGCCAGAATGAGGCACGCTACTGTAGACTAAAAATGAAGGAGTGAGGTATAACAGCTGTGGGTGATATTCCGTTAGCAGTTCTGGAGAAACGACGGGAAACAGGAAATACTCTTCCTTTTGACGTGACCATCAGGTGCAGCCGGCAGTCCGAAGACCAGCCATTGAAACGGCCGCGCTTCGTTTTCAACCTGAAAGAGCTTTCTGGTGCGCTGGGTGACCTCGGTACTTTCTTGCCTCACGTGCTGGGAGCGATTTCTGTCGCTGGCCTCTCGCCGGCGGGTGTATTTGTGGCCTTCGGACTCTTCTACCTGGGTAGCGGCGTTATTTACGGCATCCCCATCGCTGTCCAACCTATGAAAGCGGCTTCAGCCGCACTTCTGATTCAAGGTATGTCGCCGGCGGAAGTGGCTGCAGGCGCCTTACTTATCGGTATCTTTTTCCTGGTCGCCGGGTTAACCGGCCTGGTGAACCTGCTCGCTAGGATAACACCAGCCTGGACCGTAGCGGCCATACAACTCAGCCTGGGATCTTCGCTGGCCTGGCTGGGTCTGAAGCTGGCCTGGTCGCAGCCCTTGCTGGGTGGAATCGTGGTTACCATTATGCTCGCGTCGATATTTGTCCGCAGGGTACCTGCCGCGCTGGTGGGACTGGTCATCGGAGTGGGTCTAGCTTTTCCCCTGGGTATCAACACCAGCATCCCGAAATTGGATTGGGGTTGGCATCTTCCTGTTGGTGTTATTCCCGGAATGCAAGACTTCCTGCGAGCCAGCTACGTTACGGTACTACCTCAAATTCCGCTCACGCTCACCAACGCCCTCATTGTAACTTCCGCTCTGGCACACCGGTACTTCCCGAAAGAGAAGCACCACGCGACGGTACGTAACCTGTCGCTGTCTACGGGCATCGGGAATCTGATGTCGGCACTTCTGGGCGGCTACATGATGTGCCATGGCGCGGGGGGTCTCGCAGGTCATTACCGGTTCGGTGCTCGCACGGGCGGTGCTCCCGTCATGATTGGGGCATTCTTCCTCTTGCTAGGGCTTTTCCTGGGAGGTGGTGGTCTTGCCTTGCTAGCCCTGATTCCGGTTGCTGTCGTCGGTAGCCTGCTCCTGTTCAGCGGCATTGAACTGGCAAGCTCCTCCCGCGCCTGGCGGTTCCCGAGACTCACGGCGGGACTCGCCGCAGGCATCGCCGTACTGGGTTTTGCGGTGAATCTGGCAGTGGCGTTTGCGGTCGCACTGGCATTATCCTGGTTGTTGAGACGATGGCGACCGGACCTCTTGCCCGCCAGCACCAGTACGGAGAGCAATGACGAGTACCTCTGCTCGCGAGATCAGCCTTCCGAGGCTAACTGACTCCCGGGAAGACCAGAGAAACACTCAGGAATACAACCTATCCAGGCACGTACACCGGAACGGATAATGTGCTATAATGACGCTGGTCTATTAAGAACATGGAACGAGAAGCGAGAGCGAGAAGACCCGTCATCTTTTATGGCTGGATAATTGTCGCTATTTCCCTCGTCACGCTGACTATCGCTTATGCCACGCGGTTCTCTTTCTCCGTTTTCTATGTGGCTATCCTGAACGAGTTCGGATGGTCACGGGCGGAGACCGCTCTTGCCTTTTCCATCAACCTGATAGTTTACGCTTTACTCAGCCCCATTTCAGGCGCGCTCATTGATCGCTTCGGGCCGAGGGTGGTGTTTCCCGCCGGAGCCGTAATTTGCGGGTTGGGCTTACTGGGACTCAGCCAGCTTAGCGGTATATGGCAGCTTTACCTTTTCTCCGGGCTTCTGGCGGTGGGCATCAGCCTTATCGGCTATATCACCCACTCCGCCCTGCTAGCCAACTGGTTCTCGTTAAAACTGGGGACAGCCATCGGCTTTGCCGTCATCGGCATGGCACTGGGCAATACCTCATCCCTGCCGATACAGCAATTAATCAATATCACTGACTGGCGGCAAGCTTACCTTGTACTTGCCTTCATTGTTGTTGGTCTTATCGTACCACTCACCGCCGTTTTCCAGCGGCATCATGCCAGGGATATGCGGCTGCCAATGGACGGCATTGCCGGATATGAGGTTAATCCCGGAAGCGATGGCAAAATAACAGACAGACCGGACCCGCGCGTCGTGAACCATGAATGGGCCGCTATCGAATGGACACTGCCCAAAGCCATGAAGACGGATAAATTCTGGCTCCTGTTCATGCAGACATTCAGCTCAGGAATTGCCTTCAACCTGATACTGGTACACACGGTAGCGCTCATTGTTGACCTCGGCTACAGCAAGATACTGGCCGCCAGCATCTTCTCTCTTATTGGCGGTCTGGCTCTGGTCAGCGGCCTCGGGGGTTATATCTCCGACCGCATCGGCCGCGAACTGACTTATACTTTGGGCGTGCTTGGTATGTGCGTGGGATTATTTGCCCTGCTGATGGTCAGAGATACATCCTCCCCCTGGCTGCTCTACGTCTTCGCGGTATTTTTCGGGTCTTGCCAGGGCGCCCTGAGACCCCTGACGATGGTGGCGAAAGCGGATGTATTCAAAGGTAAACACATGGGAACGATTATGGGCGCCAATAACCTCAGTTACGGTACCGGTGGCGCCATCGGCGCCTGGCTGGGAGGTTATCTTTTTGATATCAGCAACAGCTACACCCTGGCTTTCAGCCTGACTATCCCGCTGCTGACAATTGCGTCAGCTTTCCTGTGGGCGGCGGCACCGAGGAAAATCAGAGTTGTCGGAGGGAAGATAAGTAAACAACCCACCTAACCCCGGCCTGTTACCTGACACAAAGCCGTCCTCCTATGAGCATAAAGATGCCCACAACACCACCCATTCCGTTCTCCGATTGATTGATTAAAGTTAAAGTGAGGCAATGAAGAACAAAATGAGCGGACACCAGTATCAGACAAGGGGGATACTCCTGGCGGGAATCAAAAGAGGCTGGGGTAGTTTTATCTGGATAGCCCAGATTATTATCCCCGTTTCATTCCTGGTGACTCTCCTCCAGTGGACAGGCTGGTTAACCAGCCTGGACTTCCTGTTAGACCCACTGATGAGACTGCTCAATCTGCCTCCTGAAGCTGCTCTTCCCATCATCAGCGGGATGGTGATAAACCTCTACGCCGGTATCGCCGTGATGCACGCCATACCCTTCACCACCGGGCAGATGACCCTGATTGCCGTATTTAGCCTGATTGCCCACAACCTCATCGCTGAGGGGATTATTCAGCACAGGTCCGGGCTTAATGTCATCAAGACAACCCTGATACGTATTACGGCGGCCACCATCGTCCTGTTAATCGTAGGCCGGTTCTTCAGTGATACCAGCCAGAGTATCGCCATTCCCGGCAGTCTTACCGTCCAGGCTCCGATACTCGAGGTACTCAAAAGCTGGGCAATCAGCACGGGTGGCCTCATGATCAGAATCCTGGGCATCGTGATGACCATTATGATTTTGCTGGAGTTCTCGGCGACACTGAAATGGACCGACTACGCTCATCGCGTGTTTCGACCCCTGATGCGGATAATGCGCCTTTCCGACCGGACGGCGACCTTATGGCTGACCAGCGCCGTTTTCGGGTTGATGTATGGCGGAGCGGTCATCATCGATGAAGCTAAAAAGGGTAATTTGACCAGGGAAGAACTGGAGCGCCTGCATATCTCCATCGGCATCAATCATTCTATGGTTGAAGACCCGGCTTTATTCCTGGTGCTGGGACTGAATCCGTTCTGGCTGTGGGTACCCAAGCTGATCATGGCCATAGCTGCGGTGCAAGCTTATCGAGTAATAAGATTCCTGAGCTACAGGCTGTCTCCGGTAGCGAAAAATACAGAGAAAGAAGGTATAAGCTCCTCTTAAACTGCTCGCCTTTCATTTCAGCAATCAGCGAGATGCCGTTATCAAAAACTCTTTGCTTACCTCAGTTTTTCAACGCTCGACAGCAGGCGGTATTCCTCATCAGCAATATCTTTCCCCTCCTCGGGATAGGGTTCTATATGAAAAGTGAGCCGGTAACTCCCGAAAGTGAGCTGAACAGGCTGGTCGGTCAGTCCGGGTTCGGTCAACTCTACCCTTGCCAGTGACCCGTCAGCCGTAACCTGCACCACGTAGCGTACCCTGCCTTCCCAGATACAGACGACGTTTCGGGGACAACGGCTGTCCTCGAGCACGCCCTCGAATTTGATTTTCAGTTCCTCTCCAGTGATTACGGCGCTCTGACCCGGAGAGAGGGAGAACTGTTGTCCCAGGGCAGCCTTCACTTCACCGCTATTTCCGGCACAACCGCCCGGCAGCAGCCCGAGAATAACCAGCAACACCAGGACTAAAGCATTCTTTACCTGCCAGACCATCGACAAAACCTCACAGCATTATTCGGGCACTACAGTATAGTGTCTCAGAGATTACCACAATCATCGCAACCATACTGGATTCCCGCGAAGGCGGGAATCCAGTATCTCCACCCCCCTGGATTCCGTATCAAGCCTGTCCTGGCGACAGGCCAGGGTAAGGAATGACAGATATTGTAAAGCTGTTATTGAGACACTCTCTAGATAGTGCCAGCACGGAGGTAAGCATTCTGGAGGTACTGGGCGACCATACGCTGGGCGTTAAAATAGGAACCGTTGAGGGCGATAACGGAGCGCATGATACCGGCAAAATCGTCAGGGCAATCGTAAAACAGGGGCAGAATCACCTTCTCCAGCTTATCATAGAGACTGGCAATCTCAATCTCCGGTTGTGCCTCAGACCGCCAGCCATCACCAATCGACCAGCCGGTAACATCCTCCACGTGACCCTCAACCCACCAGCCGTCCAGGATACTCAAACTGGGCACGCCGTTCAGGGCGGCCTTCATCCCGCTGGTGCCGGATGCTTCGTGCGGTTTCTGCGGGGTATTCAACCACAGGTCCACCCCCGAGCACAACAACTTGCCCAGGGTAATGTCATACTCCTCCAGGTAGACAACGGGGATAACCTCCTGAAGGGAGCCCGCCTCAAAGATACGCCGGATAAGAGCCTTGCCGCCCTCATCCCGAGGATGGGCTTTTCCGCCGCAGACGACCTGAAAAGGCCGTCCCCTGGCAATGCTTTGCAGTCTCTCCAGATCGCTAAAAAGCATGTCGGTACGCTTGTAGGCAGTAGCGCGCCGTGCCATACCGATGGTCATTGCCTCCGGGTCGAGACAGACGCCGGTACGCCGCTCCACCTCCATGAACAGTCGCTGCTTGGACTCCAGATGAGCTTCCCGGATTCCATCCAGCGGGACTTTAATAGCATATCGCAGGTAGAGGTTATCGCGGCGCCACTCCGGGATATAGCTGTCATACAGTCTCTGAAAGGGGAGTGATGTCCAGGTCAGCGCATGCACCCCGTTGGTGACGGAGTCGATGTTGTGGTTGGAAAAAAGAGTACGTGAAATCTCCTCATGCCGCATGGAAACACCGTTGACGTAGCCGGAAAAGTCCACTGCCAGGTTAGTCATGCTCAAGGCACCATTATTGCAGCACTGAGTAGTCAGCAGGAAATCCATGCGCTCATCCCCGAGCACCTCCCGCACCAGGTTAAGCGAGAAGTTGTCATGCCCGGCCAGCACCGGGGTATGGGTGGTAAAGACACAGCGCCGGCGTACTGACTCTCTATCAGCCTCGGTTATTGAGTCGAGATTTCTTCCCCAGGCCTGCTCTTCCATGAGCGCCAGAACCGCGAGGGCGGAGTGCCCTTCATTCATGTGGTACGCCCGGATTCTCTGATAACCGAGGGCGCGCAGCATGGCGATGCCGCCCAGGCCGAGCACAATCTCCTGGCACAGGCGGTAACGGTCGTCGCCGCCATATAGGCGCCCGGTAAGACCGCGGGCAAAGGAGGGATTCTCCGGGATATCAGTATCCAGAAAGTATACCGGCACAGAGTGGCCGAATTCGCTGCGCACCAGGTAACGCCATACCTGCACTTGCACCTGACTACCGGCGATGGTTATTGCAACCCGTAGCGGGAGTAACTCCAGAAAATCATGAGGGTACCAGCCGGAGTCGCTCTCTGACTGGTTTCCTGCGTCGTCCAGGTGCTGGCGAAAATAGCCCTGCCGGTGCAGAAGGGTCACCCCGACTGCCGACAGATTCAAATCGGCGGCGGCTTTGATGGTATCCCCGGCCAGTATTCCCAACCCGCCGCTATATGTTGGTATCGCCGGGTCGATACCAAACTCCATCGATAAATAGGCGAAAGTTAATTCATCCAACTGATAATGTTTCTATATTACTCTACTGGAAGGCGGGATGCAAGAAATATTCCGGGAGATAGTGGTTACATAGCATCAACTAACACTACCTTTTTGTTATTTTCTTGACTCTTTTAGCTTCTTGTTGGACCTTTTCCATCTCGAGCTTTATAGAGAGAGGACTGAGATTATTCCTTTCATTGCGAGCTTTCCCCATAAGGATGAAACAATCTCAAAGACGCTTTCTGAGCCTTATCCCCCTCACTTCCCCCTTTCCCCTGCCAGGTATATTATCTCAAATGTCATTCTAAGGGAGCACGGCGACCGAAGAATCTCGGGGTGAGGTGGATATGAAGTCAAATACCTTCCCCAAACTCCTCAACCCTATCCCTTGAAGTCATCTGAACTGTCATTCCAGGAGTCCATCGGGACGACCGAAGAATCCCGAGGAAATACGTTCTTAATCCTATCCCCCTCAATTCCCCCTTTCCCTTGGCAAGGGAAAGGGGGAGGCTGGTTACGCGGGCAAGCATCCAGCCGGAAGAGACGCCCGGGATGTGATGGCAAGCACGGCAAAGGTACAGGTCACAGCCTCGGCATGGAAATAGCAACTGGAAATATCAGGCTGGATGTTTTAGCCCCTCCCCTATGGAAAGAGAGGGGGTTTCTTAAAGGGGGAGCTTTGCTCCCCCTTTAAACTTCCTTAAGGGCGGCGGGCGGGAAAAGATAAATGGGGGGAGGAAATGAAAAGACGGGCGAAAGCCCCTCTTAGAATACTGAGGATACATAAGTAATGGGTAGAATATCTACCCCAGTTTCCTATCTAAGAGGGTTTTTACTTCCGTTAAGTTTGGCAATAAACCTTTGTTAATAATTTCTTTCATTGCTTCAAAAACAGTGGTTTTACTCTGCTTAGAGCCAGTCATCGCTGAACCTGCTCCCCATTTTAATTCCTCAACCGCATGCATAAGGTCATGTATACTACCAAGAAAACCACATGCACCCTCCATTTTTTGGGCAATATCATAATCCTTAGAAGAGACGGCACCTCTTACCGAAATCCAAGCAGATTCGTAAAGGTGAGGGCATGTAGCAACTACTACTCGGTTTTCCTTCAAGTTATCAAGATTTGTGTCTATCCACCTGCTTATCAAATCAATATTATCTATATTTGTGGATACTTCACTTCTCAGGTTTTCTAAAGCCTTCCTATACTCTCTACGGACAGATAACCACTGAGAAAACCAAACAGAAATAAGAGCTACAATCAATGAGCCTACGAAGGTAACAGTATATTGCCACCAAATAAGCATTTTCTATCCTCAAGCCTCATCTATATTTGCATCATACCCCATTCCTTTGTCAAGAAGTAAGCCTGACCCTTCGTTTTGTCAACTATATCTAATATTATATCACCCCACTCTCCCCACCACCTCCTCCAGCACCTTCCGCCATTCCTTGCCTATCCGTTTGGGGTTGAGGTGGAGGCGGAGACCGCGCAGGTAAACCGCGCCATCCAGGAAAGGCGCCAGTTTCTGTTTATCAAAGCGCATGCCTTCAAACAGTCCCATGACAATTTCTCCGTGGTCGGTAGAGACGGACTCGATACCGGCCCGGGCCGCCATAACCTTTATTTTCAGTACGTAGAGCAGGTTTTTTACCTCCGCCGGCATGGAGCCGAAGCGGTCAGTAAACTCCTGTCCCAAGACGCCTACCTCTTCAATGCTGTCCAGCGCCGCCATTTTATGGTAGAGCACCAGCCGGGTAGTGAGGTCAGGAACATAATCTTCGGGGATGAAGGCGGGCAGAGGCAGGCTGACGGTCGGTGAAGGCAAGCGTGACGGGCGGGTATCGGGTTCGGTAATCCCGCTTTGCCTGGCTTTCTCTTCTTCCACCGCCTGCGCCAGCAATTGAGAGTAGAGATGGAAACCGATAGCACTGATATGGCCGCTCTGCCTGAAGCCGAGCAGCGTACCCGCCCCCCGGATCTCCAGGTCTCTCATGGCTATTCCAAGACCGGCGCCAAGCTCGGTGGCTTCAAAGATAGTCCGCAGGCGCTTCTCCGCCGTCGAGGTCAGGTGCTCGCCTCTGTCATAGAGGAAATAGGCGTGGGCCAGGTTAGCCCCACGCCCTATCCGTCCCCGCAACTGGTAAAGCTGGGTCAGTCCAAACTTGTCCGCCTGGTTAACAATCAGGGTATTAACGTTAGGCAAATCCAGCCCTGATTCGATAATGGTGGTACAGAGCAAAACATCACTTTTACCCTGGACGAAGTCAGCCATCACCCGCTCCAGTTCCCCCTCCACCATCTGTCCATGAGCGATGGCCACGCGCGCTTCAGGGACAAGATTCCGGAGCTTATGAGCCATCAGGGCGATGCTCTGCACCCGGTTGTGAATAAAGAATACCTGGCCGTTCCGTTCCAGTTCCCTGATTATCGCTTCCCGTACCAGGCGCTCATCATACCCGGCGACATAGGTCTTGATGGGCAGGCGTTCCTCGGGAGGCGTTTCCATGATACTCATGTCCCGCACCCCGACCAGGGACATGTGCAGGGTACGCGGTATTGGAGTGGCACTCAGTGTGAGCACATCCACCTCCCGCCTCATCCGCTTGAGGTATTCCTTGTGGACAACGCCGAAACGCTGCTCCTCATCAATAATCAACAACCCCAGATCTTTGAAAATAACATCTTTTTGCAGAAGACGGTGAGTGCCGATACAGATGTCCACCGTCCCGTCCGCCAGTCCGTCAATGATAGCCTGCTGTTCCTTAGCGGTGCGGAACCGGCTCAATACTTCAACCCTTACCGGGAAAGCCATCATTCTCTGGCTGAAGGTAGCAACATGCTGCTCCGCCAGCACCGTCGTCGGTACGAGCACCGCCACCTGCTTGCCGTCCATGACCGCTTTGAAGGCGGCGCGGAGCGCCACCTCGGTCTTACCATAGCCGACATCCCCGCAGACCAGGCGGTCCATCGGCTTCGCCTGCTCCATGTCCGCTTTCACCTGCTTCTGCACCGTCATCTGGTCCGGAGTCTCAACGTAGGGGAAGGAAGCCTCCAGTTCCTGCTGCCAGATTGTATCCGGAGAAAAGGCAAAAGCGGGCGCTACCTGCCGCACCGCGTAGAGAGTCAGCAGTTCACGGGCAATCTCCGCTACTGACTCCTTGACCTTTGTTTTAACGCGCGACCATTCCTGGGTGCCCAGCCGACTCAATACCGGCTGCCGTTCCCCGGAGCCGATGTAGCGGCTGACGCGGTCTATCTGGTCGGCGGGGACATAAAGGGTATCACCGGCGGCATATTCCAGTACCAGGTACTCCTTGTCATTACCACTGATACGGCGCGTGGTCACGCCGGAAAACCGGGCGATACCATGATCAACGTGCACCACGTAATCGCCTGGAGTTATGTCAGCAAAGAGCTTTTGGTGAGATACCGGGCGCTTCTTCATCTGCCGGTGCTGCTTGACGAAACCGAAGAGCTCGGCATCAGTAAACAGGCAGGTATCCCCATTCATAGTCCAGCCCTCTGACAGCAGCCCCTGCACCAGAGTCAGTGAGCCGGGTGGAGGCACCTGCTTGACTTCAGTAAGCGGCGCCGCCAGGATATTATCTTCCTCAAGCAGCTCCGCTAAACGGCTGGCCTGATGGCTGACCACAATGAGACGTTGTCCCTCAGCCAACATCTGTCCAACCTTTTTGATGAATGCCGGTAACTGCCCGGCATAGCTCGGGGCAGAGCTAAAATTCAGTTCATAGCACGGCTCACTGTCAGCGGTACCCCAGGCTGTCAGCTCCAGGGACTGACGCTCTGACAGCAACGGCTCCAGTTCATCCCGGGTAAAATAAGGCCTGGATGAATCAGGTGGCAAGTCTCCCCGCTCCAGTCTCTCCGCCCGCAGCTCACCAGCTTTAGCAGCCAGATCTTCAATAGCCGCCTTAATATTCTCCGGTTCATCGATTATCAGCAGAGCATCCTGAGGTAGATAGCTTAGAATACTGTCCCGGTTAAATAGCGAGGCGTATAACAGCCTGTCCGAACTTTCCATATCTGGTGACGCCGCCAGTTCCTGTTTCAACCGTTCTCTCATCCCAGCACCCGAGACAGCGGTTAATTCTTCCTCTCCACTAACGGGAGACGTCAGCAACTCCGCAGCCGGGCCGACGACGATAGATTCAACCATCTTCCGGGAACGCTGGTCTGCCGGGTCAAAGAGACGGATGCTGTTCACGGTATTCCCCAGGAATTCCAGCCGGGCGGGCAATTCACCGGTCGGCGGGTAAATATCCACGATACCCCCCCGATGGCTCATCGTGCCAGGTACTTCCACCGTACTCTTCAAGCGGTAACCCATCGCCTGCCAGCGACCCAGCAGCTGGAACGGCTCAGCTTCCATCCCCTGGCTGATAGTATGTACCGCCGCCGTGAAATCACGAAACGGGACTGTCTTCTGCGCCAGCGCCAGGGCTGAGACAACAACCAGAGGGGGCAATACCGGCGATTCCCCGTCACCGGGGGCAACATTGGCCAGAGATGACAGTACCTGGAGTCGCTCCATCTCAGTAGAGTTACCGGCGGTGATATGCTCGTAGGGTAGAGCGTCAGGCTCAGGGAACAGCTTTATCTGGCCGGAATCACACCATGCCAGCAGTTGCTCGTAGAGTCGTTTACTGTTTTCCGGTTGAGCGGTAACCACCATTACCGGCCGCTGCTGGCTCCGGTACAGGGCCGCGATAACATAAGGTTTGGCCGCCTCCAGCATTGCCGCCCGGGCATTGTTACCCGAGTTCAGTTTGGCAACAAGCTGGCGGTAAGCCGGCATATCATCGATTAGCTGTAGTAACTGTTTCAGGCTGGCTGGCATCTCTCTCCCCAAACACCTCTAGGGCTAGCTGCAAACAACTAGCCCTCAATGCAATTCTAACACGGCGCCCGGCGCTGCCTCAAGGCTATCCACGTCCTAAAAATATCAGGGCCCTTTGCCCAACTGTTGTTTCACCCGCCCTGGGTTGCTATAATGAAGCAGAATGGCTGAAATCAGAAGTGAAAAATCCGTCTCAAAGACTCCGACCTCCTGCCGGCGGATAGTGGTCAAGCTGGGCACCAGTCTGCTCACCGGCGGCAGTGACCACCTGAACCCGGAAATAATGTCCGGGCTGGTTGCCCAGATAGCCCGGCTGCACGGGCAGGGGCTGGAGCTGGTCGTGGTCTCTTCCGGGGCCGTCGCCGCCGGGCGCCATAAGCTGGGAGTGAGCCGGGGCCGGCGGGGCATCCCTTTTAAACAGGTGCTGGCTTCCATAGGACAGGGCCGGTTGATGAACGTCTATGAGCAACTGTTTGCTGAACATGATATCACGGTAGCCCAGGCTTTACTGACCAGGGCGGACCTGACTGACCGCGCCGGTTACCTTAACGCCCGCAATACCCTGCTCGCCTTAATGGAGCTCAGAGTTATCGGTATCGTCAATGAAAATGACGTTGTTGCCGTGGATGAACTCCACGAAGCCAGGTTCGGCGATAACGACAATCTGTCCGCCATGGTCGCCAATCTAATCGATGCCGACCTGCTCCTGATATTGACCGATATTGCCGGGCTGTATACCGCCGACCCGCAGCGCCACCCGGACGCCTGCCTTATCCCACAGGTAGAGCGGATAAACGCTGAAATCGAAAGCCTGGCTTTCGATGGTACTGGCAAGCTGGGCGTGGGGGGGATGGCGACCAAGATTGAGGCGGCGAAGCTGGCGACCGCATCCGGAGTAAAGGTAGTCATCGCCGACGGCAGAGAAGCTGATATTATGACACGGCTGGTCAATGGTGAGGCGGTAGGTACCTGCTTTCTGCCCAACGTCAGCCAGCTGGAAAGCCGGGAGCGGTGGCTATTAAGCGGTCTGAATACCCGGGGCAAGCTGGTGGTGGATAGCGGCGCGGCACTGGCACTGAAGAAGCAGAACCGCAGCCTGCTGGCGGCCGGTATAGTCCAGATTGGGGGCAAGTTCAGCCGCGGGGACACGGTCAATATCTATGACACCCAGGGGGTGCGTCTGGGATGCGGCATCACCAACTACAGTTCAGCGGATATCGCCCTCATCAAGGGGGCACACTCCCGGAAGATCGTCGACCTTCTCGGCTATGACTACGGCTCAGAGGTGGTGCACCGTAATAACCTGGTGATATTATAGGAAAATTTGAAATCCAAGATAACATGTCATTGCGAGGAGCGTAGCGACGTGGCAATCCGGGAGGGGTTGCAGCTTCCCCACCACCCGGATTGCTTCGCCTTCCGACTTCATCGCAATGGTCTCGCAATGACATTTTCAGAAAACATTAAACACCCGATGAGGTAGTGTTATGAATGAACTCAGGATAAAAGGGGATGCGGCTAAAGCGGCTTCCCGTAAAATGGCATATCTACCCACGGAGATTAAGAACCAGGCCCTGGCGAACATCGCTGATGACCTGCTCGGCAAAAAGGATAAAATCCTGGCCGCCAATAAAATCGATTACCGGGAAGCGGAAGCGTCCGGGATGGATGCCGCCATGCTTGACCGGCTGCTGCTGAACGCCGACCGGCTTGAAGGAATGGCAAAAGATGTCCTGGCAGTGGCCGCCCTGCCCGACCCGGTAGGCGAGGTCTTTGACATGCGCACCCTGCCCAACGGCTTGACCATTGGCCGCAAGCGGGTGCCCCTGGGAGTAATCGGGACTATCTATGAAAGCCGCCCCAACGTTACCATAGACATTTCCGTCCTCTGTTTGAAGTCAGGCAACGCCGTTATCCTCCGGGGCGGCAAGGAAGCAATCAACTCCAACCGCGCCCTGGCGGAATTAGTCCAGGAGGCAGCCACCCGGGCCGGAGTGCCGGAGGGAGCGGTACAGCTCATCGAGAATACCGACCGGGCACTGGTCAATGAGTTGCTCAAGATGAACAACATCATTGACCTGATTGTTCCCCGCGGCGGCGCCGGGCTGATAAAATTCGTCTCGGAAAACGCGACCATGCCGGTGGTCACCGGCGGCATGGGCGTTTGTCATACCTATATTGATCGCAACGCCGATATCACCCAGGCGGTAGCCATCGCCTTTAATGCCAAGGTACAAAGGCCCACGGTATGCAATGCCCTGGACACGCTGCTGGTCCACAGTGGCATTGCCCGGGATTACCTGCCCCTCATCGCCGCCGAGTGGGCTAAGGCAGGAGTAGAAATGCACGGCGACGAAAGGGCGCTGTCCATCCTGAAAACAGACTCTTCCCTAAAACTGGTGCCGGCTAGGGAGGAGGATTGGGGCAGGGAGTTCCTGGCGCTGGTGGCCGCCGTCAAAGTGGTGGACTCCCTAGATGAGGCGCTGGAGCACATTGAGCGCTACGGCTCCGGCCACTCCGAGGCTATCATTACCGGGGACTACAGCGCCGCCAACCGCTTCCTCAACGAGGTGGATGCTGCCTGTGTCTATGTCAATGCCAGCACGCGCTTCACCGATGGCGGGCAGTTCGGGCTGGGGGCGGAGGTGGGCATCAGCACCCAGAAGATGCACGCCCGGGGGCCACTG
The DNA here is from genome assembly GCA_030698765.1 of Dehalococcoidales bacterium. Classification (NCBI taxonomy): domain Bacteria; kingdom Bacillati; phylum Chloroflexota; class Dehalococcoidia; order Dehalococcoidales; species Dehalococcoidales bacterium. Next base: position 166 of record JAUYMF010000118.1, on the reverse strand, counting down.
GGACTGAAGGAACTGACCAGCTACAAGTGGATCATATCCGGCAGCGGGCAGGTACGCCCTTAGACACCTTGCGGACTAGTCCTGCTTGCGTAGACTCGGATATGAAACCCCCACGATAACCGACCCAACGGCGCAGAGGATACCGAAAAGGGCTAAGCCATACGGG
>JAUYMF010000117.1 GCA_030698765.1 Dehalococcoidales bacterium | reverse complement strand
ATTTATACGAGCTTTCCGTCCAGATGCTCTCACCTGTTTGAAAGGGTATGGTAGTTTCACCTACATGAACCTCTTGCTCTCTCAGGCTCACCAGGTGCATCTCAACCCGGCTTTCTCCGGGATTATAAAAGGCATAGTGTTCAAAGGAATCAAGCTTAAAATCAGCACCTAGCTCACGGTTTATCCGTTCCAGTAAATTAAGGTTAAAGGCAGCGGTGACGCCCTGACCGTCGTTATAAGCCCGGTGCAGAACGGCCGGGTCTTTCTTCAAATCCACACCAATGAGCAGACCTCCGCCTTCCCCGCACACCCCGGCAACATGTTCCAGGAAGTGGACGGCCGGCTCAGGGTCGAAGTTGCCGATTGTCGAGCCGGGGAAATAGACCATGGTGCGGTGGCAGTATTCTGCGGGAACAGGTAACTCAAAATTACCGGTGTAGTCAGCGCAGACAGGCAGCACTTCCAGATGGGGATAATCCGAGCTTAGCTCCCGGGATACCTGTAATAACTGTTGCCCTGAAATATCTATGGGCGTATATGCCGTCGGGTTAGGCAGATTGTCCAGGAGAAATCTCACTTTATCACAGCTGCCGCTGCCGTATTCCAAGAGGAAAGCGCAGGGACCGATAAGCTCCGCTAACTCGTCGATACAGTCTGCCATTATCGCTGCCTCAGTGCGGGGGATATAATATTCATCGAGAGTGCAGATACGCTCAAACAGGCGAGCGCCCTTCTCATCGTAGAAATATTTAGAAGGCAGCTCCTTTTGCGGTTTCTGCAGACCGTGCCGCACCTCGGCACGGAAGCGTTCTAAGCCTGGCGAAGCATCATTTACTATCGTCTCAATACTCTTCTGAGGCTTCATATCAAACTCTCCCCTCTGCTTTTATCTTTGTCCCGGGTTATTTGCAGGGCATAAGCCGAACCATATTTTTCTCTTCCAGTACCTGAGCCAGCGCCGAGATGGTTTGGCTGATATCTTCTTCTGTGGTATTGCGCGATAGCGAAAACCGCACCGAGCAATGGGCTTCCTCTTCCGTCCTGCCCATAGCCAACAGCACATGGGTCGGTTCGGGCGAGCCTGATTTACATGCCGACCCTGATGACAGTGAAATACCATGCTGGTCCATGGCAATGACCACCGATTCTCCCCGCAGACCCGGTAAGGTCATATTCAGGGTATTCCAAAGCCTCTCGTCCCGGTGACCGTTCAGGCTAGCCTCCGGGATGAGGCTTTTGATTCCTCGCTCCAGCCTGTCCCTCAGTTCACGCACCCGTTCTGAATCACGCAGGGTGTAGGCAGCCAGTTCAGCCGCTTTTCCCAGTCCAACCATAGCCGGGACATTTTCCGTGCCGGCACGCAGCCCGTTTTCCTGCTTCCCCCCGTGTACCAGCGGTTCAAGCTCAATCCCCTTCTTTATATACAGGGCGCCGATGCCCTTCGGCCCGTGAAACTTATGAGCCGATAGACTGAGCAAATCCACTCCCAGTTCCTCCACATCTACCTTTATCTTACCAACCGCCTGGACGGCGTCGGTGTGAAACAGCGCCCCTCTCTCATGGGCGATAACAGCCAGTTCCCTGATAGGTAGAATGGTGCCTACCTCGTTATTAGCCATCATAACAGAAACTAAAATAGTGTCATCCCTGATGGCTTCCCTAAGTTTTGAAGGAGCCAGCCAGCCGTTTTCATCGACATCAAGGCAGGTTACTTCAAAACCCATATTTTCCAGGAAGCGGCAGGTGCTCAGAATAGCCGGGTGCTCTATGGCGGTAGTAATTATATGACTGTCTTTTTCGCGTCTGGTAAAGGCAACTCCTTTCAATGCCAGGTTGTCGGCTTCCGAACCACCGCCGGTGAAGACGATTCTGCGGGGAGATGAATTAATCAGTTTCGCTACCTGGCGGCGGGCCGTTTCAATGGCTGCGCGGGCATCCCGTCCTAACTCATAAATACTGGAGGGATTACCGTGGGCCGCGCCCAGATAGGGCAGCATTACCTCCCGCACCGCCTCATCTACCTCGGTGGTAGCATTATTATCGAGGTATATCAGGCGTTCCGTCCTTGTGTCTCCGCTCAGCACAGTTGTCGTTTCGAACTCAAAATCCGGCGGTTGTTCAACCAAGCGATATGTCTCCTCGGTGCCGGCCTCGACCTTTTCCAGGTTACAGAGCAGAGCTTTATATACCGGGAAGCCGGAAATTTTATCGAAATTATGAAGGTCGGTCAGTTCGTTGACATTGCGCTCCTGCCAGGCTTTGGGCCCAACGGGGGTGCCTCCACCAAACATACATTCCACAGCCCCCTGCCTGATATCAGAAGTGACCCGGGCTCTGAAAAGCACGCTGCCTCTGGGCGAGCTAACTCTTACCAGGTCACCGCTGGCGATTCCTCGTTCTTCCGCATCCTGGATGTTAATGTCCACGGTCGGCTCCGGGTTGTCCTTCACCAGCCCTTCGATGCCATGGTGCTGTGACCTGAAGTCGGTCTGGGGTCGGGCGCCCGAGTTGAAGACCAGGGGTAATTTTTCGGCCAGTTTAGGATTACCCATCGGGCTCTCCGTAGGTTCGATATACTTTGGTAACGGCTCATAACCGTACTCCTCGAAGGTTGTCGACCATATCTCAAACTTGCCGGTAGGAGTGTCAAAGCCGGGCTTGCCGTCCGGGCGCAAGCCGCCCTTCTGCCATTTCTTATACTCCATCATCGGCGTCGGGATTCTTACCCAGCCCCCGGCTGCCTTCACTTCCGCAAGCGTATAGCCGGAGCCATCGAGGGCCAGTCGAATCATCTCCTCCTCGGTTTGGGGAAACAGGTGCCCATAGCCGAGGTGACTGGCTAACTCAGCCATTATCAGGTAATCGTTGCGGGCTTCGCCCACCGGCTCGATTATCTTCTCCCGTAATCGAAAGACAGGCCCATAAACCATGTAAGAATAATTCTCGAACATCGTCGTCGCCGGGAGTACGATATCGGCATAAGCAGCATCCGCCGTCATCTGGCGGTCGATGCAAACCATGAAGTCAAGCCGGGAAAGCACCTCTCGCCAGACCTGGGTCTGAGGCCAGGAGGTGAGCATGGAGCTACCGTGGATAAGCAGGCTGCGTACCGGATAGGGCTTACCCTTAAGAACCGAATCTACCAGGGCGATAGCGTGGGACTCTTCACGATAACCGGTGTAGATGGGGAATTCTTTCCGGCCGATAGCCAGGTCCAGGTCCGGGTTTTCCAGGTTACAGGAGCGGTTTATCTGAAAATGGGTGTTCAGCATATCAAGCCCGATACCTCCTGGCACATCGAGTTGTCCTGCCAGGGCAAACAGGGTAAGCACCGCTCTGGCTGATTGCACACCGGTATTGGAGTATTCCAGACCCGTATACATCATCAGAGAAGCTCCTCCGGCGCTGGCGATACGGTGAGCCAGTTCCCGTATTGTATCTGCCGGCACGCCTGTAATGGTCTCGGCTACCTCCGGCGAGAAATGCTGGGTATATGTTCTGAGTTCTGCAAAGCCGTGGCACCAGTTTTCAGCAAAGTCCTCGTCATAGAGGTCGTCTTCTATCAAAACCTCAATCATACTCAGTGCCAGAGCGCCGTCAGTACCCGGTCTGATGGGAACCCAGCGGGCATTGGTGCGAACAGCGGCTTCAGTGCGCCGGGGGTCGATAACTATTATTTCGGCGCCACGGCGGGCAGCGAACTCGAGGCGCTGCATGTCAGCCGGTGGAGAGTCAGTGGCTGGGTTTGTTCCCCAGACAAAGACTGTTTCGGCATTCTCAATATCGGTGAACATGTTTGTCTGGATACGCCCCATAGTTACATGGGGAGCAATCATGTGAAGAGAAACATAGCACAGCGCCCCCACGCCGGTGGTGTTGGGAGAACCG
>JAUYMF010000116.1 GCA_030698765.1 Dehalococcoidales bacterium | reverse complement strand
CGGGTTGGAATCTCTACCCATCCGGTCCCAATGGCTCTACTTTAATTCTACCTACCTATCACCGGCTATTACTTTTCTACTGTCCTGGTCCTTTGCCGCTATAGGTTTGAAAGTAAAAATCTCTTTCATTCGAGCGGTTGGGTTAAGAGCCTTCCTGGGAGGAATAGGATTAGCTGTCTTCGCAGGGGTTATTTCCTTGCTTCTGGTCAGGTTTCTGTGGTTGCCTCTTAGCTCCTAGATTGAGAGTTTAGATGTCCCTTTCCTCAAACTATATCACACTTCCAGCGAGCGAGTCATTGACAGGGCTGTCCCCATCCTGTGTTATAATTAAACGTCAAGGGGCGCCTGTAGCTCAGTGGATAGAGCATCGGTCTTCGGAACCGAGGGTCGTGGGTTCGAATCCCTCCAGGCGCGCTGGTTTGTGAAAACTCAGCCGGCAGAAAATAGCGGGCAAAAAATCCAAAATAAAAATGCCAGGGAAGCTACGCTTCCCTGGCATTAACTATCATCGCAGGAGAAAATATTAGCCTTCTTCGGCAACCTTGCCGATACCCGCGGGGACTTTCTCGGCCTCTTCCGCCGGCTTCGTCGCCTGACCCAGTACCCGCTCACTGACTACCCTCCCGGTTTCCTCGTCCACTTCCCTTTCCACGTAGACCAGGGCATCAGCCAGGCACCATTTAACACACATCGGGATTCCCCCCTCCGGCATCGGTTCCCCGCACACGTCACACTTCAGCGGCAGACCTGAATCAGGTTCCTTAAAGAGGTCACGGGAAGGGCAGGACTGCCGGCAGAAGGAACATTCCCCGTATTCTTTCCCTTTAATCACAGTCGCGGTATGGCTATTACACTCGACGTCCGTATACGCCCCGGCCAGTATCGGGACGTACAGATCATTCTCCTCATCCCGGAATATCCGGATTCGGGACCTTTTCTGATTAACAATGCTATATTGCGGTTCGGCATGGTAGGCGGAACAAATCACCTCACACGCCCGGCAACCGCTGCATTTATCAGCGTCGATTCTTATCATCTTAATTAACTTTGTTGCCATTCTTCCTCTCCAATTTAATATTTATGAAAACCTCACCCCACCTCTATTAAAGCAGATTCAGACTGTTGACGCAACAACGCCCGGTGCCGCCAGTATTCCCCGGTTCTCCAGTTCCCGGCGCACGCCGTCCAGCCCCAATTCTGCCAGTATCCCGGCTGTGGGAATGCCACGCTCATCCCATCCCTTCAGTTCATAATAACGGTCAAGCCACTTATCCAGTAACGCCTGGTCAAATTGATGATAGGGAGGCTCGGCGGCCTTCTGGAAAAATATCTTCGGGATATTATCGTCCTTTCTGCTTATACCCTCCCTCACATTATAGGCCCGGGTCAGATTTATCACCCGCCTCGCCATCCTGGTTGCCTCCGCTTCATCAACATCCATACCAGTGGCCGCGGAGATCAAATCAGCCATCAAAGCGCGACTGTTTATCGGCGGGTAGGGAAAGAAATTCGTCCAGAAAAAACAAACGCCAAGCATATCGGTCATGGCCAGAATCTCTTCATTATAAACGGCAAACTGGCACAAACCCTCATAGTCACGTCCGCTCATATCAAAATCGGTCAGGAAGTACTTCTCAAACTCTTCGGGAAACTGGAAAAATCCAGCCTTGATGTATGCCTCCCTTTCTTCTCTCGGCAGTTGCCAGACCTGGTTCTGCGTCCCGCTCAAGCCCCGGGTGCGGTCTGCCTTGTCAATAGTAGCAATCGGCAAGGCAACATGAGGCTTGCCCCGAACATCAAAAGGCAGAGGTTCCAGCTTCTTGGTGTGATAGGTATAGTTTTCCGCGCTCTTACCAATCCGCTGCGCGGCCCGGTAGACCCCGTCAGCCAGGACATCGCCAATCCCCTCCCGCCGGACAATCTTCTCAATCAGGGAATAGACCGCTTCCGGGTTCCCCCACTCCAGCTCCATACCCCCGGTATCCGCTTCAGTCAAAATACCCCTCTGGTACAGGTCAATGGCAAAGCCGATGTAGTTAGCCAGCGAGATATCGTCCAGTCCGTGCTCCTGGCACAAACTGTAAAACTTCATTCCGTAGCCACAATCAATTATCCGGGAGTGAATCATGCCCGCCGAAGAGTGCTGGCACTTTATAGTGATAGCGTGCTCACCAACGGCGGAAGGGTATACCCACTTGCACCTGATGGGGCAATTGTAACAGGCCACCTCTCGGGCCTTAAATTTCTGAGCAAAATCGTTGACCTGGCGGGGTAAATCCTTGACCTTCTGCCGCACTTCAGCAGGAATATTGCCGCTGAAATGCCCGACAACCTCTATATTCCCGCCAACCAGTCCGTAGGTTATTGTCGCCGACTCGTTTTTAGCCGATTTCTCCCTTACCGGACCGGAACGATCCATAATCTGCTGACACAGCTCAACGAACCTGGCGCCATCAGCAATATTAATATCTTTGGTGCCGTGAACGGCTATCGCCTTTAACTTTTTGTCCCCCATGACCGCCCCCGGGCCCGCCCGGCTGGCACTGACACCATTGGTCCCTTCGATGCTGGCGGCAAAGACACGGTTCTCACCGGCAGCCCCGATACAAATGACTTCAACGCCATCCACACTTAGCTCCTCTTCAATGATTCTTCGAGTCTCGAAGATACCCTTGCCCCAGAGATGGCTGGCGTCTCGTATCTCAATCCGGTCATCATCTATCCATAAATACACCGGCACGGGGGATTTACCGGAAATAATGATTGTATCGTATCCGGCAGCTTTCAGCTTTGCCCCGAAAAATCCACCCATCGCCGAATATGCCTTGATGCCGGTCACCGGAGACTTGAAGGTAATGATGGTGCGGTTAGCGCTGGGCAGCATGGTACCAACCAGCGCCCCGGTACCCACTATCAGCAGATTATCCGGGGAGAAGGCATCAACCTCGGGGGGGACTCTATCCCATAATATCCTGGCGTTGGTCCCCTTACCCCCCAGTAAGGCCTCGACCGACTCACGTTTCACCGCTTCTTTCCAGGTCTTGCCCCGGGACAAATCAACTTCTAAATTAGCGCCAGCCCAACCATAAAACATCTCATCACCCGCATTGAAGAGATTCCCAGTTAAATTATATTGTCCTCCCCCGATTTGTGTCAAATTTTCTCCAGGTAAGAGCACGCCTGTCAATCTGTTTCCGGAAGCCGGACAGGACTTGCGATTACGAGCCTGACACCGTTTGACAAACCGGAAAAACAGGTGATACTCTTTATCCACCTGAAGCTGGAACAGTACCGGCGCCCGTGATGGGAGAAAACAGGCAAAACACGCTATAATAAAAGGGTGAAACTGTCCAAGGAGGACTCGAATGACTGAGAAAGAAAAAACCGTTCCCCTGGAAGAAGCCAGGGAACAGGTAAGAAAGGTCTGCGCCAGGCTGGGGCTTTTGCACATTGCCTTCGCCCGGACACTGGTCGATGAACTGGGCGAGGAGAAGGGGAAAGAGCTAATCTTAAAAGCCATCAAGGACTACGGCATTAGAATCGGGGAAGAAGCCAGAGCCGCGGCTAAAGCCCGGGGAGCGGATGACAGCCCGGCGAACTTCAAGAGTGACCTGCCCCTTTACGGGATGCATGACGGCGGAGAGGCAGTAGAAGTAGAAGGAGAAACCCGGAGAAGGGCTTACGGCTGTGTCATGGGCAAGGTATGGAATGAGCTGGGAGAAGGTGAACTGGGACGCCTCTACTGCTACGTTGACCCGGCAAAGTACATGGCTTTCAATCCCGACTATAAACTAATGCACCTGAAGGCGCTACCGGGCGGGGATGAATACTGTGAAATGGCGGTCAGGCCGACCACGGAGCAGGAGAGAAAAGACTTCGCGGATAAAGACAAGGACTGGTCATATATTGACCGGTAAAAGGTAACCCCGTTTCATCACCACGCATTATCCTTTGTCTAAATAATAATAGGAGGAAAGAATGCAAGAAGGAAGAGAGATTACCAGGGTAAGCACCGCGTTCAAACAGTACGAGAAGGACGATATCAGAAAGCTGGATGAGGTGTCACTGCGTGGTCTGCTCCACGAACGGACGCACCACAACATCGAGGTTCCCCTCTATTCCACCCTGGTCAAGTGGACGGGCAGGGCCATATCCGGCTTCGGCATGCAGGCCCAGATTGTCTTTGATGTCTGGCGGGAAAGAGGTTACCCGGAAGATGAACCTGACATCCAGTGGTGCAAGATGAACCTTGACGCCGCCGCCAAGGTCCGCGCCGGAGAGAAACCAGAAATCGCCGACCCTCTGCCCGAGCCTTTCTCCGAGGAGGAGATGAAGGTCGTGCACAAGCTGCTCTGGGGACGTCACTCCGTACGCGACTGGGTTAAGAAGGAAGTCCCCGACTGGATGATCAACAAGGTGATTGAAGCCGGTATCATGGCTCCCATCGGCTGCAACCTTGACGAGGTGCGCTTCATCGTCCTCAAGACCGAGGAGGAAAAGAGCTGGTGCTGGAGCGATATTTCGACCGAGAACGCGGTTATCATTGTCATCGGCTATGATAAAAGACCGACCGCAACAGTGGGACAGGACCTGCCCCAGGCTGTGCCGCAAAACCGTGGTTATGACTGCGCCGCAGCCGGCGACCACATGCTGTTGATGGCCCATGCTCTTGGCCTGGGCGGCTGTTGGCTGAGCAAACGGGGTGTGGAGAACGGTACCGATGTCAAGTTCAAGGAGAAATGGGGTCTCAAAGACGAGAACATAGAAATTGCCTTGCATATCGCCATCGGCTGGTCGGCAATAGTACCCGCCAAATCATCCCGGGCGCCATTTGAATACTACATGATCCGGAAATAAGACATGATTGTTCTCCGCAACTGAAACTCAGGGTATAACCTTGATAGATATTAGTAAGCTTTTTGATGAGAGTATCAGGGAGTCCGTCGGCTGCACGGAACCGGCGGCTATCGGCCTGGCCACCGCCGTCGCCTTCAACGCCATCCACGGCAGGCTGCCGGCGGACTATCGCGTCAAAAGGCTGAACTTATCTCCCGGAAAAATCGGACAGAGCATTGAAAACATAACGGTCAGGGCCAGCCGGGGGATATTCAAGAACGCCTTACAGGTAGGTATCCCCTACCGGCAGGGACTGAAGGGGCCGTTCAATGCCGCGGCGCTGGGCTTATTCTGTGACCCTGCCCGGGAACTGGAGCTATTCACCGATCTGGAAGAGGAGAAGGCTCAAGAGGCCGCTTCGTTACTCAAAGCAGAAAAGGTCGCGGTGGTCCCCATCCACGAATGGGATAATGTCCGGATTGAGGCGGAGGTTACCGCTGGCGGGAAAAAAGGAATAGCCCGCATCTCCGGAGACCATTCTAATATCTCCTATATCGAGGTTGAGGGGAAACCAGTATTTGAAAAGCCGGAGACTCCCGGTGAGCTTGACAAGTTGGCCGGAATCGAACGGGTGAGCGACTTTATTGAAATTATCGAGTCGGGGCTAACCCCCCGGGCAAAGGGTAAGAAAGCCCGGAAAAGGCTGGAAAAGGCGTTGAAGACCAACTTCAAGGCGCTGCTCAGCACGGAGGAGCTATTCATCAAGCTCAAGCGCAGGACCTTCGGGCTTGCCATGAAGGATTTTGCCGCGCAAGGAGACCTGGCCGGTGACTACGTAAACATAACCAGGGAGAAGGTCAGCCTGGCGGTAGAGGCCAGAATGGCCGGCTTTAACATTAAGGTAATGACCTGCGCCGGCTCAGGAAACCAGGGACTGGTAGCGACCTTACCCTTGATAATAATCGCCTGGTCTGAGTACAACAGGAAACACCCGCAAGACAGGATAGACTGGCAATCAACCATCGACTTACTGCCGGAGAGGAGCCCCGGGGACTGGGAGAAGCTGGTTAAAGCCACCGGGCTGGTCTATCTGATCGCCAACTACATGAGCCTGCGCACCGGCAAGCTCTCTGCTTCCTGCGGCTGCGATACCACTACCGGCATCGGGGTGACCGCCGGAATTGCTTACTACCTTACTCCCGAGTCCGCTGAGAACAGGACCGGCATCATCGGGCAGGCCATAAACCATATGGGAGGCAGCATCATAGGCATGATTTGTGATGGCGGTAAGGAAGGCTGCGCCTTAAAAGCGGCCGTAGCTACCGGAGTGGCCGTAGAAAGCGCCCTGCTTGCCTGCCGTGAACCTGATTTAGCCTATATCGACGGCATCGTCAACAAGGACGCCATGATTACCCTGCAGCGCATCAGCAGTATCTCCCGGGCCATGGCTGGCGCCGACCGGAAAATCATTGAATTTCTACAGGACACGCCTCTGCCCAACTAGTAGCTTGTATCACTTAAATTGTACCGCTCGTCATTGCGAGCGTAGCGAAGCAATCCGTTTCTCGGATAGCGGATTGCTTCGGGTTTCGCCCTCGCAATGACAGTTTTGGTGGCTCTCTATTAAACGAAGGATTAACTGTAACAGCGTAATAGGCCCGCTTTATTTTCAGTACAAGGAGGACACGATGGAAGTGAACGAACTGAAGACTGCCGTCAGCCGGGAGGTGGAGGCTAACAAAGACCGACTCAATGAACTGAGCCTGAAGATTCACGCCAACCCCGAGCTGGGTTTCCACGAAGTCAAGGCAGCCGAATGGCTGACCGCATTCCTCGAGGAAAACAGCTTTTCCGTAGAACGGGGTATCTGTGAGCTGCCCACCGCCTTCAGGGCCAGCTACGGGCAGGGAAAGCCGGTTATTGGCCTGGTGGCGGAATATGACGCTCTGCCCGGCCTCGGTCATGCCTGTGGTCATAACCTGATTTGCATGATGGCTGTTGGCGCCGCCATCGCTTCAAAGCTGGTGGTTGACCGGGGCAAGAAGGGCACTATCTCCGTGGTTGGCGCACCGGCTGAGGAGATTTGGGGCGGTAAGGCGATAATGGCGGACCGGGGAGGCTTCGACCACCTGGACACGGCAATGATGGTACACCCGGGGACAGCCAATGCCGTTACCACTCACGGACTGGCGGCCTGGCCGCTGAATGTCGAGTTTTTCGGCAAGTCAGCCCATGCCGCCGCTAAGCCGGAGGAAGGCATCAACGCTTTGGAGGCAATGCTGCTCTCCTTCACGGCCATCAATTCACTGCGCCAGCATATCCGGAGCACCGCCCGCGTCCACGGCGTCATCACTGACGGCGGCCAGGCGGTCAACGCCGTACCGGCGCACGCCGCCGGCTCCTTCCTGGTACGGGCGGAGGACATGAAATACCTCGAAGAACTGAAACAGCGGGTGCTGAACTGCTTTATCGGGGCGGCCACCGCCACCGGAGCGCGCCTTGAGTTCAAATGGGGGGAGGGGTACTATGCCCCCTTCCTCAATAATATGACCATGGCCCGCCTCTTCCAGCGCAATATGCAGTCGCTGGGACGCACGGTAAGGCTGGCCAGGCCGGGCAAGTCCTATGGCAGCACGGACATGGGTAACGTCAGCCAGATAGTGCCCGGCATCCACCCCTCCGTAGCCATCGCCCCGAAGAAGGTGCTTGGACACTCCCCGGAGATGGCGGTCGCCGCCGCCTCAGAAGCCGGACTGAAAGGGCTAATTGATGGCGCCAAGGCACTGGCAATGACCGCCGTTGACCTTTTCACCAGCGAGGAAACGCTCAGCCAGGTCAAGGCGGAGTTCCAGGCAGCCAAGAAGCGGGAGAAATGACGGGGAGATAATCTGAGAAAGCGCAGTTCCCGCGTGCTTATTGAACGACTGTCAATATACGGCCGGAGATTTAATAAGGTGGCTGACTGACAGGGAAAAGATATGCTATAATTCCTAACGTAAACGCGGGGATATAGCTCAGTTGGGAGAGCGCTGCGTTCGCATCGCAGAGGTTGGGGGTTCGAATCCCCCTATCTCCATTTCTTTTATAATCTATTTACAAAGTATTAAGGAGTGGTTTTTATGGTGGGCATTCAAGTTCTGAATTTTATTTTAGCCATCGTGAGCGTGGCAATGTTCATTACTATGTTTGTAGTCGTAATCAAAATCTGGAACTTCCAGAAAGCGATATTACGCTCAGGCGGCTACCCCACCGTGAGTTATTCCCGAGCCAAAAGAGATGCTGCTTTGATTCTGGAAGGAGTGGCCCCTTGGGACTACAACATGAATGAAATAATCGAAATCCTATCTCGATATCCTGGTGACCCAGAGGCGGACGACCTTACCCAGCGCTTAATCGCTCGGAAGAACGAATCTGATAGGAAGTAACTCAGCAACTCAGACCGAAGCTCAATTCGAAGTCCTTAGTAGTACCACCTATTGATACCTCAGCTCCATTTTCACTTGTGTTTAGTAAGTGTGCCACGAAAGTTCGCTTATCGCGTTGTTTTGCTTTCGTATGATTCAAGCAGGATAAACTTCCGGTTCTTTTGGGAATTACCCTAAATTATCAATAGGTGGAACTCATCTGATAGATACGGCCAGTTGCCAGATATGATGGAGAACGGGAAGACCGGGTACCCCGGTAAAATAGCAAAATTACCGCTAACTTCTCAGCGGGTAGACCTGCGCGCTACTGTCAGTAATACTGGAAGGCAATTCCCCGATTTGCCAGCCTTCCCCGGTTGTCTCCAGGTAGAAGTACTTCTTACCGTTGTGCAGGTAGTACGAGCCGGAACCACCGGCCAGGGCAACACCCACCGCCATGTGCCGGGCCTCTCTAAGCAGTAGAAGGGCAACATCATATCCCATCCTGTCGAGGAGAGCGGCTACCAGCAGCGATGTGTCTTCGCAGTCTCCCCCCCGGTCAAAAATTGTTTCTATGGGGTACCGCGGGTACTCATCGTAAGGGGTGGTTTCTTCATCAACCGTGTAAGGTAGACCCTGCACAAAAGCAATGACGAAATTGAGCTTTTCAACCGCGCTGAAATTGCCTTCCAGAGCGATGCTCTCGATGTGCTCAATCATCCGGTCAATATACAGGTCATCGCCGGGGTCTTTAGCCATCTCCACCCAGTAAAACGCGGATTCAGGCCTGGGGCGTTCCCGATATTCAACATAAAGTGACAGGGGGATTGGCAAGTCCCACTGCCAGGGAGTCCCCTGATAAATCCATTGATAACCTTGAGTTACATTGATGCCGAGTATTCCGGTGAGCCGCTTTTCCAGGGCGGATACCTCCGGTTCGATGGCGCCGAGCTTGGCTTGCAGGCTGGAGACTTCCGCTTGCAGTCCGGTTACCTGCTGCTGGTAGCGCGCTGTTTCCTCCCGAACGCCGCTCAGGTCCGTTTCCAGTTTTGATTTGGCCGACTCCAGGATAGCGATGCTGGTTTCCTGATTGGCAATAGCGCGCTCAAGTGTGGCAAGCTGTGCTCCAAGACTTGCTGCTTGTACTTCATAGCTTCTCACTTTCGGTTCGTAGATGGCATAGCCCGCGGCGTAGCCTCCCCCCGTACCGATAAGCCCGATTATTACACAGACTATGATTATAATACTTGTACTCTGTTTCATAGTATTTGCCTCCGCTTTTCCCCAACCAGCCCCACCATCATCGCTTCTCTCAGAGTGTTCACCGGTATAATCTCGATGCCTTCGGGCGCCGGGCTGATTCCCGGGCCAGCTTTGGGGACCAGGCAGCGCTTAAACCCCAGGCGGGCAGCCTCATTCACCCTCCGTTCCAGCTGGGAGACCCTTCTCAGCTCGCCGCTCAAACCGATTTCACCCACAGCCACCAGTTCCGGGTCAACACCGGTATCACGAAAGCTGGAGGCTATGGCCAGGGCAATGCCTAAATCAGCCGCCGGTTCACCAATCTTAAGTCCGCCGGCGGCGTTTACCATAATATCCTGGTTGCCGAGCTTTAGCCCGGTCCGCCTGGACAGCACGGCGGTAATCATCAGCAGCCGGTTAAAATCGACCCCGTTAGCCACACGCCGGGGTAAGCCGAAGCTGGTAGGGTTGGTCAGCGCCTGGATCTCCACCAGCAGGGGGCGGCTACCCTCAAGGACAGGCACAATCGCTGAACCTACCGCCTCATTCCACCGCTGTGATAGGAATGCCTGTGATGGATTATCTACCTCAACCAGGCCCTGTCCCTTCATTTCAAAGACGCCTATCTCGTTGGTGGAACCAAAGCGGTTTTTGACACAGCGCAATAGCCGGTAAGCGCTGAAAGACTCTCCCTCCAGGTAGAGCACGGCATCGACAATGTGTTCCAGAGCGCGGGGGCCGGCAATAGCGCCGTCTTTAGTGACATGCCCGACGATGAAAACGGGTACTGAATTCAGTTTTGCCCAGTGCATCAGCTTTATGGTGCATTCCCGCACCTGGGTAATGCTGCCGGGGGCGGTACCCGGTTCGGGCAGGCAAACAGCCTGAATGGAGTCAATAACCACCAGGCCGGGTGATAGTTCCTCAAGCTGGGTCAGGATGACCTCAAGGTCAGTCTCCGCCAGGAGGTAAAGCCCGGTGCCTTTTATGCCCAGGCGTTCCGCCCTGAGCTTAATCTGGTGCTGCGTTTCCTCACCGGAAACATAGACAACTCTGCCCCGCGCCTGCGCTACCAGGTCTGCGACCTGAAGCAGTAAGGTTGATTTGCCGATACCCGGATCACCGCTGATGAGCATTAGTGAACCGGGAACCAGTCCACCCCCCACCACCCGGTTGAACTCGGCCAGGGGCAGTGGAAAACGATCGGCGGCTTCACCACTGATTTCGGACAGTTCCCGTGGCGGGTTACCTGCCGGGGCATAACGGGGGGCAGCAGTGACTGTAGCCTTTGTTTCCACCAGGCTGTTCCATTCCAGGCAGTTGGGGCAGCGCCCCAGCCATTTCAGGCTTTCCTTACCGCACTGCTGGCATACAAAAACGGTTCTGGTGGTCTGTTTATCTTGTCTGGTCATGGGGTCACTTTACTCCATTTCGGGACGATAACGCAATAAGACGCGGTTCTGTCCTTGCGAGACCATTCCGACGAAGTCGGAAGGCTTCCGCCCGAGTTCAGCGTTCGACTGAGCTCACGCCGAAGTCTCACGCCGAAGTCCCGAGGGCGAAGCAATCCATGTGGTGGAGAAGTTACAACCTCTCCCGGATTGCCACGTCGTCCCGATTGCATCGGGACTCCTCGCAATGACAAATATAACCAACTAAATGCAGAACCGCAGTCAGAGAAGTGTTTGACTTGCCCGGAGCCAAGGATTAAAATAATGGTGGAG
>JAUYMF010000115.1 GCA_030698765.1 Dehalococcoidales bacterium | reverse complement strand
GGCTTCTTCGCCGGTAATTATGCCCTGTTTTGCCAGCATCCGGGCGTGGGCAGCGCTCCCGGAGATGTCATAGGGGTAGAGCCGCCAGTCAAAGGGGATTGAGGCGGTATATTGCGCCGCCAGTTTATCAGCGGCTTTCTGAAATCGACCCCGTATCTGGCTCACTCCTAACCTTCTCCCGGTTTCTCTTCAGGCATGGTAATACTTAGCGGGCCTTCCCTGTCACCCAGTAGCTGCGCCTGTGCCTGGGTCTTGACCGGCAGCCCCCAGATGTGGATGAAGCCTACCGAGGCGCTCTGGTCAAACTGGTCGCCTTTATCATAAGTGGCCAGTCCCAGGTTATACAGCGAGCGCGGTGACTTGCGCCCGGCCACGGTCGAGTGCCCTTTGAACAGCTTCATCCTGACCGTGCCGGTAACGTGGCGCTGTGAACTCCTGACGTAAGCCGCCAGGTCCTGGTGCAGTGAGGTGAACCACAGTCCGTTGTAAATAAGGTCGGCATACTCCACGGCTACTTTCTGCTTGAACCGGAGCTGGTCTTTGGAAAGAGTCATTGCTTGCAGCGCCTGGTGGGCCTGCAGCAGCACGGTAGCTGCCGGTGCCTCGTAAATCTCGCGCGACTTGATGCCTACCAGGCGGTCTTCGATGTGGTCAATCCGCCCCACCCCGTGCTCACCCGCCACCTCATTGAGGCGCTGAATCAGATTAATCCCATCCAGTTTCTGCCCGTCAAGACTGACCGGGATACCCCCCTCAAAGCCGATTTCTACATACGCCGGCTTATCCGGGGCCGCGGCGGGCGATCTTGTCCAGGTGTAGGCATCATCCGGAGGTTCTACCCAGGGGTCTTCCAGGATGCCGCACTCGATGCTCTTTCCCCACAGGCATTCATCAATCGAATAGGGGCTGTTGACGGTAATCGGCACCGGGATGTCATATTTTTCAGCATACTTAATCGTCTCTTCCCGGGTCATGCCCCACTCCCGCGCCGGGGCGATAATACGGAGACCCGGAGTCAGGGCGTTGATACTGACCTCGAACCTGACCTGGTCGTTACCCTTACCGGTGCAGCCGTGGGCGATAACTGACGCCCCTTCATTCCGGGCAATATCCACCAGCAGCTTGGCCATCAGGGGACGGGACAGGGCTGTCGCCAGGGGGTATTGACCTTCATAAATGGCGTCGGCCTGCAGCGCGGGAAAGATAAAATACCGGACGAATACCTCTTTGGCATCGGCGACCAATGCCTTAACGGCGCCGACTTTAAGCGCTTTTTCCCGTACCGCCGAAAAATCACGCTCATTGCCAACATCGATAGTCACCGCGATGACATCCATGTCGTATTTCTCTTTAATCCACCTGATAGCCACCGACGTATCCAACCCGCCGCTATAGGCAAGCACAACTTTCTCTGGCATATCACATCACCTTAATATTATTTATTAACTACGCTGGTCAGCGCTTTTTCCAGGACGCTCAGCGCCCGGTCAACCTCCTGCCGGTTAATAATGAGCGGGGGCATGAAGCGCAGGGCATTGGGCTTTACCCGGTTCACCAGTAAGCCTCCATCCAGGCAGGCTGTCACCAGGTCCGCGCCGATATCAGAACTGAACTCGATAGCCAGCAGCAGCCCGCGGCCGCGGACATCGGTGACGACCGGGAATTTCTGTTTGATTTTTACCAGTCCGGCAGTGAAATACTCTCCCATCTTGCGGGCGTTCCCGGCAATGTCATTGTCTATGACAAACTTCAGGGTAGCGTAGCCGGCGGCGCAGGCCAAAAGGTTGCCGCCGAAGGTAGAGCCGTGCTCTCCGGGGACAAACACGGACGCCCCTTCTTTAGCTAGAATGGCGCCGATGGGCACGCCGTTAGCCAGTCCTTTGGCCAGTGTCATGACATCAGGCTCAATGCCAAACTGCTCGTAGGCAAAGAGCGTTCCCGTCCGCCCGATACCGGTCTGAATCTCATCCAGGATGAGGAGAATACCCTTTTCATCGCACCATGCCCGTACCGCCTTCAGGTAACCCTCATCGGGCACGTTGACTCCCCCCTCCCCCTGTATCGGCTCCAGCATCACGGCGCAGGTCTGGGGGTTGGTGGCCGCCTTGATGGCATCGATGTTATTGTATTCCACGTTAACGAATCCGGCGGGTAAGGGCAGGTATGGCGTCTGATGCCTGGGCTGGGCGGTAGCAGCCACCATCGCCAGGGTGCGGCCATGAAAAGAATTAAACGCCGTAATCACTTCGTAGGCGCCGTTACGGTGGTGTCTCCCGTAGCGCCGAGCCAACTTCACCGCCCCCTCATTAGCCTCTGCCCCACTGTTGCCGAAGAAGACTTTATCCAGGCAACTGTTCTGTACCAGGAGTTCAGCCAGGCGGACCTGGGGAATCGTGAAGAACTGGTTTGAGGTCTGGATGAGGATACGCGCCTGCTCGACTACCGCCTCCGTCACTGCCGGGTGAGAGTGCCCCAGGTTGGTGACCGCCCAGCCGGCGACAAAGTCCAGGTACTCCCGGTCCTCTTCGTCCCATACCCGCGCTCCATCACCCCTGACCAGCGTGACCGGGGTGCGTACCACCGTGTTCATAAAATATTCTTGCGCCAGGTTCTGCCAGTTGCTCATTTTCACCCTCCGACCAATCTCTAGTATCGTATCAGGTTATTTGCCGAACTAACAAATGACTTAATGTGACATCATCATTCGTTTGTGACCTCACCCCCTGTATCCCCTTCTCCTGACAGGAGAGGGGGAAGAGTCTTCAGAGAGGGGCTTCACCCATCCCCTTTCCTTCAAGGAGGGAGGGAGTTTTGAAAGGGAAATACCCCTTCAAGCTTCCCTTTATTTCTGTATTGTTGTCCCGCTGCCTTCGCCCTCGATTTGCCTGAGCAGGGCGTGAGGATGCCGTCCGTCGATGATGCAGGTTGCCGGAGTGTTCGCTAAAGCCCTGAGGCAAGCCTTAACCTTGGGTATCATGCCTCCTGAAGCTACCCCTGAAGCTACCAGAGCTTCGGCTTCGCCGGGGGATAGCTCCGTTAGCAGCTTGCCGGATTGGCCCCTGACACCGTCTACATCAGTCAGAAAGATGAGTCTTTCCGCGGCAACCGCCGCCGCGATTTCCCCTGCGATGGTGTCAGCGTTAAAATTCAGGATCGGCGGGGTGACGGCCGGTCTGGCGGGGGCGTTGAGACCTATCGGGGCGACTACCGGAATAAAGCCCGATTCCAGGAGGGACTCCAGAATAGCGCCGTTGACTTTAACCACTTCACCAACGTAGCCTTTTTCCGGGTCTCTAATCCTGCCTTCGATAAGGGAACCATCCACGCCGCTGATACCGGCTGCCCTTCCCCCCAGGCCGTTAATCGAGGCCACGATATCCTTGTTGACCAGCCCTGCCAGCACAGAAATCACTATCTCCAGGGTCGGCTGGTCGGTCACTCTTTCCCCCTGGACGAACCTGGTGGCGATGCCCTGTTTTTCCAGCCACTCGGTTATCAGTTTACCGCCGCCATGCACTACAATCAGTTCTTTGCCCTGCCGCTGAAGCTGGACAATATCTTCAAGAGCGGTGTCATGACTGCCCAGGGTGGCGCCACCAATCTTGACCACAATAACGTTATTCAACTGCTATCACCTGTTCCCGGATTAATCGCTTTCAGGTCATGTACTGGCTGTTAATAGTTACGTATTCCTCAGAGAGGTCACACCCCCAGGCGGTAGCCGAAGCCGTGCCCAGGTTAAGGTGCACGCTTATCGGCACCTCGCTCCTCTTAAACACCCGGACAACGCTCTTTTCGTCATACGGCAATGGGCTGCCCCCTTTTAACAGGTCAATCCCCCCGATGGACAGATCTATTTTGCTTTCCACCACCTCCGCCCCGCTCCGCCCTACGGCGGCAATGACTCTTCCCCAGTTGGGATCGGCGCCGTGTATGGCGGCTTTCACCAGGGGTGAGCTGACCACCGTCCGGGCGGCCAGCCGTGCCTCGGCGGTACTGGCGGCGCCGTCAACGGTGACTTCAATCAGCCTGGTAGCACCCTCTCCGTCACGGGCAATAGCCTTTGCCAGATGGATACAGACCTGTTCCAGAGCCCGCTGAAAAACGTGAGCCGCCTGGCTGCCGATGGCAATCGGCTGGTTCTCCGTCATGCCGTTAGCCAGAATAAGGACGATGTCACTGGGGCTGGTATCTCCATCAACTGAAATCATGTTAAAGGAAATATCCACCGCCTTCTGCAGCGCCGACTTTAGAAAATCAGGTTCCACGGCGGCATCGGTGGTCAGGAAGCAAAACATGGTTGCCAGGTTGGGATGAATCATCCCTGACCCCTTGGCTACCCCCCCGATGGTGAACATGGTGCCATCTACTCTGCCGGATACCGCTGTTTCCTTGGGAACGGTATCGGTGGTCATTATCGCCTGCGCCAGCTCATGACCGCCATCGCCGGAGAGGATAATCCGGTCAATTCCGGTCTTTATCAGCTTCATCGGGAGTGGTTGACCGATTACTCCGGTGCTGGCGACCAGCACATCCTCAGGGTTCACCCCGATACTTTTGGCAGCCAGGGAGGCCATCTCGGCAGCATCAGCCAGGCCACGCTCACCGGTAGAAGCATTGGCGCAACCGCTATTGGCGATAATAGCTACGGCGCTGCCTTTTTTCAATCTCTTCTGACACAATATTATCGGCGCCGATTTAATCCGGTTGGAGGTAAACAGGGCAGCGGCCGTACAGGACGTCTCAGAAAAGAGTATGCCCAGGTCTAATTTATCTCCCGCCCCTTGCTTGATTCCGGCGCGGGTTGCCCCGGCACGGAAACCGCGGGGAGAAGTAACGGTACCACCGTCAATAGTGTCAATACTGGCTGCTCCCATAATAGCTAAACTATAACATACTGGATTTAGCCAGGCAATGGACTGGTTAAGCTCTCTTTTTACTCTAACCGCCAACTGCTAACATTTCCGCAAACTGATCTTACTCTCAGAATACGCCCTTTTGCTGGTTACTCCAGTTCACTTTTTAGTATTTCATTGAGGAATTAGATAAGTCCTGCAAGAGGATGTTGTCTAGGCTGCCATCGCGTTGAATATGTACTATTCAAACTTCAGGTCAGTGCACGTCCATCCTTAAGAGGATAATCCAGGTCGTATTTTCGGGTTTGCGAACTAGCATCGGTAGGAGCTGATGATGTATAATGTTGCTGAGGTTATAAACTAGGGGTTTAAAGATGTCCAGAGGCGCCTTATTCCAAATCGTCGCAGTCGGCCTATTCATCGCCGTCGGCCTTGCCGCCTGCGCCCGCCCGCCGCAGGGCGCCCCACCAGATTCTCCCGCGTTCGGTTACACTTTGCATATTGACGCCATCAAGCACATTAACGACGACCCTGACCAGATTGTCCATCACTACGTCAAGGCCATCAGCGACGAGGTGAGCCAAGCTCTCTTGTACGATAGTGACGCGCCGAACGCCCGGCTCATCGGTATTGAGACCATCATCAGCCCGCGGATGTACGCTGCGCTGCCAGAAGACGAGAAGCCCAACTGGCACTACCACAAGACTGAGATACCGGAGGTCAACGCCCGTCTGCCGGATCTCAACGAAAAAGAGGCGGCCGCTGTAGTAGCCAAGCTGGAAGACACCTGGGGGAAGGTGGTGATTATCTGGGAGCCGAAAGACCCGGCACCGATGGGGTTCTCTATTACCCAACCGCAATCTACGCCTGCGGCGCCCTAGCGCGATGTTGGAAAGACCTCTTCTGGGGTTGCTGACTTGGCTTGCCTGTTATGGTAGATTAAGTTCAACCAAGGTATTGAAGCCTTAATGCGCGGAGTTCCCGATTATCAAACATACATCTTTCGTCAAACGACCAATTACGCAGGTAATAAATTAAGAGCGAGGGACTAATTTCACTTCTTTAGTTCATCGCAACCAACAAAATGAGTGATTGTTAAGCGGCTTTCTATCTGAGAGAGGGCGGGTTCACTAGAACCTGATGTTTGCCATGACAAAGATACCAGCAAGCTGAAATATTACCTGCACCCCACCAAGCTTGGTGTTCATCATGCCTAACCGCGAGATTTTGCCAATGTCCGGTTGGCTTGCCACTCTTCAACGAATGTCACGCGACGGACTGATTACCAGCAGCAAAAACAAGGAAATCAAGCTTAAAGCGGCTGCTATGGTACGGGTCCCCGCCTTCCATACTATCCCATTTCTCTTTCCCCTCTGAAGAAATTGCAGGACTTGACAACCATATTAATCTTAGTCTATGCTAATACTAGACGTTAGCAAATCCTCAACCCACGCGACGTTTATATTTTTGAATCCTCTACTGCAAATGGTATGCAATATCATCTAATAAAATTAGATAAAGTTATGACCAACTTGAACCATCAACTGTTGCTAACGAGGCAATTCGAAGGTTACCGAAAAGACTCTTTCTGAAAACAGACGGCGATGATTTCGAAAGATTCTAGGTACCGTCCCCCCTAAGTGGAGTACACCTGTCTGACTGGAAGGTGACCTGATAGGTCGCAGGCTAGAGGCGATCTCGCCCTTAATTACTTTGTTATAGTCAATGTTAGTAAGTAGTCTTCGGGAGATATCTCCTCGCCTTCTCTTGGGTAGGGATTAAGACTGTAAGTCAGTGTATAGTCGATAAAGGCCTCCTCAGCCTGCTCCGTCAGCCCGGGCTGATTCAACGCTATGGAATAGTTGACGCCTTGGTGAATAACCGTGACACGGCTGCTGGCTACTCCCTCCCAGACGCAGGTCACATTCTGGGGGCAACGGCTATCGCCGATAACTTCATTGAATGTTATTACCATGTCCTCTCCAGTTATCCGGGCGCTCTGATCGACACCGATGGTAAATGTCTCGCCAAGCCCTACCGTGACAGCTACCTGATTCCTGGAGCATCCGGATAAAGAGATAAGAACAATTGGCAAGAATATTAACAAGTACCATAGTCTTACGAGCTTTGAGCTCCTTCTTTTAGATGACACTTGCTTAATCTGCATTTAATCCTCATCTCCTATGTCCGATAATAGGAATAACCATCCATGCTAATAATTTAGCACTGTTCCATGATCCATACAATTTATCGCTAATAAGATGCCCAGGGTTAGCTCTGTAAAGCTTTAAGTCTATACGGATGTTATGGTGTTAGGCCACTGGAAAGTTATAGAAAAGACTCTCCCTGGCTGAAGATTCCCAGGGAGCCCCCAAGTAGAGTGTCAACAATATGTGCTGGAAGTGTGCACTATTGTATAGTGAAAATAGCACAAAACTGGGCGGTATAGGACTCGAACCTATGACCCCCTGCGTGTAAAGCAGGTGCTCTAACCAACTGAGCTAACCGCCCAAGAGTGGCGCGCTTGGCGGGTCTCGAACCCACGACCTCAGCCTCCGCAGGGCTGCGCTCTATCCAACTGAGCTACAAGCGCCTGTCCTATTCTCATCAGCTAAGATGGAGAATTCTCTTCAGCGCGGAGCTTCCCGCGCTTTTCTTCAGGTTTGGTGCCGAAGGAGAGATTTGAACTCTCACGCCCTTGCGGACACTACGCCCTGAACGTAGCGCGTCTGCCATTCCGCCACTTCGGCAAGCACCAATTAACTCTAGCTTATTTACCATTATTCGTCAACCCGCCCACCGCTAAATTGACCGGGACCAGTA
>JAUYMF010000114.1 GCA_030698765.1 Dehalococcoidales bacterium | reverse complement strand
CTGTTTGGTTGGTTTTATTTGTCATTGCGAGGAGCACATTCTCTTCGCTCAGTGTAAACTCCGCGACGCGGCAATCTGGGAAGTGTGGGGGGTACCCTTCCCCGCCACCCGGATTGCTTCGCCCTCGGGCTGAACTCGGGCTGAAGCCTCCGCCTGTGGCGGATGGTCTCGCAATGACAAGGTATATTTGCTAAAATGATTTCGCAATAACATGGCAGAAACATTTTTGTTAAATTGGAAAAGGAATATTACGTATATATAATGACCAACCATAATAATAGCGTTCTTTACACCGGAGTCACTAATGACTTGCAAAGAAGAGTATATGAGCATAAGAACAAGCTGGTTAAAGGTTTCACAGAGAAATATAACCTGACCAGACTCGTCTATTACGAGATGTGCGATGATATCGAGGGTGCTATTATGAGGGAGAAGCAAATCAAAGCTGGTTCAAGGCAAGATAAGGTAAACCTTATTGATGCTATAAATAGAGACTGGTACGACCTTTGCGATAAGCTATGATTTTTGCCCCACCCGGATTGCTTCGCCTTCCGATTTCATCGGGATGGTCTCGCAATGACACGAGAAGGCAGATAGAAGAGGGGGTGAGGTAGATAAAGATACTGGTCGTCGGGGGGGGTGCCCGGGAGCATACCCTGGTCTGGAAACTGGCGCAAAGCCCGAAAGCCGGTGAAATCTACGCGGCGCCGGGTAATGCCGGTACCGCCCAAATTGCTCATAACCTGGATACAAAAGCCGAGGACATCGAGGGACTGGTTAGAGCCGCCGGAAAAAACAGGATTGACCTGGTGGTGGTGGGGCCGGAAGGGCCGCTGGCGGAAGGCATCGTTGACCGTTTTCAAGGGGCGGGCATTCCCGTTTTCGGCCCCACCGGGGCCGCTGCCCGTATCGAATCGAGCAAGGCTTTCGCCAAAGACCTGATGCAGAAGTACGGCATTCCCTGCGCCCGAAGCGTTACCTTTACTGACTATCAGCAGGCGAGAGAGTACCTGGAAAAGCAGACGCCTCCAGTCGTGGTCAAGGCTGACGGGCTGGCGGCGGGGAAGGGGGTAGTCGTCGCTGATTCCCTATCTCAAGCGCTGGAAGCCCTGGACAGCATCATGGCCGCCAGAACACTTGGAGAAGCTGGCGACCGCGTGCTCATCGAGGAGTGTCTATCAGGGAAGGAGATGAGCGCTTTTGCCTTCACCGATGGCAGCAGCGTTATTCCGCTGGTGGATGCCTGCGATTACAAGCGGGTGTATGAAGGAGACCGGGGGCCCAATACCGGGGGGATGGGCAGCTATAGCCCGCCCTATTTTCACACTGAGGAACTGGCGAACAGGGTAGCCGAATCCATTATGGAACCGACGGTGCGGGCGATGAGTCGGGAGGGCGCGCCTTACCGTGGTGTCATCTACGGCGGGCTGATGATTACCGTCGGGGGGCCGAAGGTGCTTGAATTCAATGCCCGCTTCGGTGACCCGGAGACTCAGGTTATCCTGCCTAGACTCAAGACCGACCTGGTGGATATTATGCTGGCGGTGATTGATGGTACTCTGTCGCAACTAAATATCGAGTGTACTACGGATGCCTGCGTTGGCGTGGTTATGGCTTCGGGCGGTTATCCCGGTAGCTACCAGACCGGCTTCCCTGTTAGCGGGCTGGACAGCCTGGATAAAGATGTCCTGGTCTTTCATGGCGGAACCAGGGCGGGAGAAACACCGGGGCAGGTACTGACCGGCGGTGGGCGGGTGCTGACGGTGGTGGCTACTGGCAAGACCCTGGCTCAAGCCAGGGAAAAAGTTTATAATAATATCTCGCGGGTCCACTTCGAAGGCTGCCATTATCGAAGGGATATAGCTTTGATAAGTAATAAGTAACATCAAAAAGACATTATGCCAATCTAAAATGATTGACCATAGTCTGTCATTGCTATGAAAATGGGTGTCATTCCGGTGAAAGCCGGAATCCAGTCACTCCACCTAGATTCCGTATCAAGCCTGTCCTGGCGACAGGCCAGGGTACGGAATGACAGAGGATATGCGTAATCGAGGAGCGAAGCCACTCTTCAGGAAAATATCCCCTTCCCCTTGACGAAGGGGATAGGGTTACCAAATAATTGAGTGAGGTAGATATGCCCAAAGTAGGCGTGCTCATGGGTTCAAAATCGGACGCTGATGTAATGCAACTGACCCTTGACGTGTTGCAGGAACTCGGCATTGATTACGAGGTCAATGTTATTTCGGCCCACCGTACCCCGGAGAAAGCCCGGCGGTACGGGATGGAGGCGCAGGGGCGGGGGATTGAGGTTATCATCGCCGCTGCCGGCGGCGCTGCCCACCTGCCCGGTGTACTGGCTAGCTGGACTACGCTGCCGGTCATCGGCGTGCCCCTGGCCAGCAGTGAGTTGAAGGGGGTTGATGCCCTCTACTCTATCGTGCAGATGCCCGCCGGAATACCGGTGGCCAGTGTGGCGATAGGGGCGGCCGGGGCCAGGAATGCCGCCTACCTCGCCGCCGAAATCTTGGGCTTGAAGTATGAGCCAATAAGGGCTGCTTACCAGCGGTACCGGAGCGAATTAAAGGAGATAACTGATGATTGAACGCTATTCCAGACCTGAGATGAAAAGGATCTGGTCAGATGAAAACAAGTTCGCCAAGTGGCTGGAGGTGGAAATCGCCGTTTGCGAAGCCTGGGCTGATTTAGGGGTCATTCCCAGAGAAGCGGTGC
Organism: Dehalococcoidales bacterium; assembly: GCA_030698765.1. Taxonomy (NCBI): domain Bacteria; kingdom Bacillati; phylum Chloroflexota; class Dehalococcoidia; order Dehalococcoidales; species Dehalococcoidales bacterium. The sequence continues at coordinate 3,472 of JAUYMF010000114.1, read as the reverse complement.
CCCGTATCAAGCTGGCGCGGGTCAATCTGAAGCGGATGGAGGCGATTCTTAAAGAGACCCACCATGATATGACCGCTTTTCTGGGCGCTGTTGCCGAGGGTCTGGGTGAGGAATCACGCTTTATTCACCTCGGTATGACTTCTTCGGATGTCATGGATACCGCCCTCAGCCTGCAGATGGTGGAAGCTGCCGATTTGCTGATTCGGGACATCAAAGATATGGTGGCGGTGCTGGCGGAAAAGGCGATTAAGTATAAATATACGCCGATGATTGGCCGCACTCATGGTATCCACGCGGAGCCGATTTCCTTTGGTCTGAAGCTGGCGCTTTGGGTTGAAGAGATGAACCGCAACCGCCAGCGGCTCAAAGAGGCTGTGAAAGCTATCGCCGTGGGCAAGATTTCTGGTGCGGTTGGCACCTACGCCACGCTGTCTCCGGAGGTTGAGGAGAAGGCCTGTGCCGCTTTGGGTCTGGCTCCCGCCCCGGTGTCAAACCAGATATTGCAGCGTGACCGCCACGCTCAGTTTGTGACTACCCTGGCGCTGATTGCCAGCTCCCTGGAGAAGTTCGCTACCGAGATTAGAGGGTTACAGAAGACGGAGACGCGGGAGGCGGAAGAACCCTTTGCCGCCGGGCAGACCGGCTCTTCGGCGATGCCTCACAAAAGGAACCCGGAGCTCTGCGAGCGGGTCTGCGGCATGGCGCGGCTAATGAGGGGCTACGCGCTTACTTCAATGGAGAATATCGCCCTGTGGCATGAGCGCGATATCAGTCACTCTTCTACCGAGCGTATTATCCTGCCCGATTCCTGTCTCCTGCTCGATTATTCCCTGGCTGTTTTTACCTCGGTGATGAAGGGCTTACAGGTATATCCGGCGCGGATGAAGCGCAATCTGGAGCTTACCAGGGGCTTGATTTTCTCTCAGCGGGTAATGCTGACTTTGATAGATAAAGGGTTGAGCCGGCAGGAAGCCTATGAACTGGTGCAGCGCAACGCCATGAAATCATGGAAGGGGAATAAGAGCTTTCTTGCCTTATTGAGTGCTGATAAGGAAGTTACCGCCCAACTGCTACCGGCAGAGCTGGAAAATCTTTTCGACTACCAGTATTATTTGCGTTACATCGACGAGATTTTCCAGCGGCTGGGCCTGACCGAAGCTCAATGGCAGGAGACTTTTACCAGGGTTGAGCCTGACGAGCTGGCACCCAGGACAATATAGCTCGGGTCAAGTATCCGCGAAATTAGCCTGCCGTACTGTTAAGAAAATGACGCTCTTGTCTCGAACAAGCCGCCTGATGCAGAAGGGTGCCCTGGAAGTTATTCCCAATGTTTATCAGCTTGCTATCAGGGGCGCTAATGTAATACTGATTGTCGAGCAAAAGCTGACGCTGATCGATACCGGATTCCCCGGCAGTTCAGCCCGGATAGCCGACTTTATCCGCAGTCTGGGACGTTCCATTGAGGAGATCAGCCTTATTATTGTCACCCATTATCACGTCGACCACTCTGGCGGGCTGCCCGAGTTGAGAAGACTTACCCGGGCAAGAGTCGCCGCTCACCGGGATGATATCGGTGATTTTAAAGACTCACCGTCCTATCCCGTGATAATCCGGTGGTTGCTCCGGATCCCTTTCCTGTCTGCTTTACGCTCGGTCTTCTTCATCCGGGACAGTGATAAGGATATTAGACTGGAGGGAGGAGAGATTCTTGAGGTGCTGGGCGGGCTTGAGATTGTCCATACGCCGGGACATACGGCGGGAAGCATCAGTCTTTTTTCCCCGGCAAATAAGCTGCTGATAGTTGGCGATGCCCTGAATAAACGCCACTGGCTGCCACTGAAAGGGGCCAGCGCTGACCTGGCGCAAGCCCTGGCGTCGGTAAAAAAGATGTCCCGTTTGGATTTTGAAATCCTGTGTTTCGGGCACGGCCGGCCGTTGACCGGGGATGTTCGCCTCAAGATGCGGCAATTTTTAGCCGGAATCAAGGATTGACAACAGCCGCTTCAACTGACTATCATAGATATGATAAAATGCGAGTTATTGCTGGTACAGCCAAAGGGCACCGGCTTAAAGTACCACAGAGAAGTGCTACCCGTCCGGCGACTGATTTAGTAAGGGGGGCAATTTTTTCTATACTGGAGAATCTTACCGGAAACTGGGAGCAGGTGCTTGATTTATTTTCCGGTAGCGGCGCCCTTGGTATTGAGGCTTTGAGCCGTGGTGCCGGCTGGGCTGACTTTGTTGAACATGAACCGCGCTGTTGTGCTATAATTAGGGAAAATTTGGAAAAGACCAGGCTGTCAGCAAGGGCGCATGTTTATTGCTGCAGCGTAGTTAAAGCCCTTTCCTTTCTTGATAAGGAGTATGGAATTATTCTGATGGACCCGCCTTACTCTAACTCATTAATAGGTAATCTGGTGGAACAATTAGCAACCTCTAAACTAGTCGGGGCGGACACCACCCTGGTGGTAACTCATTCTCCTCATCTCTCTCTGAGCCCGGCTTACCCGCCGTTAAATCTGGTTAAAGAATACCGTCACGGTGACAGTTGCATCGCAGTATATCGAAAGGAGGTTAAAGCGTGACCATCGCTCTTTATCCGGGGACATTCGACCCGATAACCAACGGGCATCTGGATATCGCCGCCAGGGCCGCCCGGCTTTTCCGGAAGGTTGTCATTGGTGTCTATGATGCCCCAATCAAGAACCTGTTATTTAATACCGATGAGAGGGTAGATCTGGCGAGGCAGGCAATTGCCGGTTTGTCCAATGTCGAAGTGGAACCATTCAGTGGTCTGACTGTCGATTTTGCCCGGCAAATAGGCGCTAAAACACTGGTGCGCGGATTAAGGGTAGGCGCTGACTTTGAGCGTGAGTTCGAGATGGCGCTGATGAACAAGAAGCTGGCTCCCGATTGTGAGCTGGTCTGCTTAATGGCCAGCCTGAAGTACCAGTTCCTCAGTTCCAGCTTGCTTAAGGAAGTGGTCGGGCTGGGTGGTTGTGTTGATGACCTGGTTCCTCAAGCTGTGGCGTTAGTCTTAAAAGAGAGAGTGCATAGTAAAGTTTAAAAATAAAAAAGGGAAAAAATTTCCCGCAGGAAATTAAGGAGGTATGTTGTATGGCCTACAAAATTACGGATGATTGTATTAGCTGTGGAGCCTGTGAACCGGAGTGCCCCAATCAAGCAATCAGCGAAGGGGAGACAATTTATGTAATCGATCCCAGCAAATGTACGGAATGTGTCGGTTCTTTTGACTCTTCACAGTGTGCGGCGGTATGTCCCGTAGACGCCTGCGTATCTGATTCGTCTCACAAGGAAAGCCGGGAAACGCTGCTGGAGAGGTGGAAGGGTCTGCATCCGGGTGAGACCCCGGTCGTCACCTAATGCTTAGTTTCGTAATTGAGTTATCTTATGCGCACCGTTCGTGGTGAGCTTGTCGAACCACCGGCGCGCCCTTCGACAAGCTCAGGGC
>JAUYMF010000113.1 GCA_030698765.1 Dehalococcoidales bacterium | reverse complement strand
GCTCACCAGGTTCTCAAGGAGATTCAAGCTCGTCTGGGCTTTCTTGATGATGTCGGTCTGGGCTATCTGACCATCGACCGTCCCTCGGCGACCCTCTCCGGCGGGGAAGGTCAGCGCATCCGGCTGGCTACCCAGATTGGCAGCGGGCTGATGGGCGTGCTTTACATCTGTGACGAGCCGACGGTAGGGCTACACCCGGCTGATGACTCCCGGCTTATCGAGACACTGAAGAGACTGAGGGATTTGGGGAACACGGTGCTGGTCGTGGAGCATGATGAAGCCATGATGCGGGCGGCCGACCATATTATTGACATGGGGCCTGGCGCCGGTGAGCATGGGGGACGGGTGGTGGCTACAGGGACACTGGCGGATATCATGGAATCGGCAGGATCCGTAACCGGCCAGTATCTGAGCGGGAGGAAACAGATCCCGCTACCCCGGCAGCGCCGTCCGGGTCCGGGTGAGGAGATGATAATCAGGGGAGGCCGGCAGAACAACCTCAAGAATATTGATGTCCATATCCCGCTGGGCAAATTTGTCTGTGTGACCGGAGTCTCCGGCAGCGGTAAGAGCACCCTTATCAGTGAAGTTCTGTACAAGAAACTGGCGCAGGTATTTTATCACTCCAGGGAGAAGCCGGGAGACTGTGACGGTATTGACGGCATGGAGCACATCGACAAGGTGGTCAATATTGACCAGTCGCCTATCGGGCGTACCCCACGCAGCAACCCGGCGACCTATACCGGCACCTTCACGCCCATCCGTGAGCTTTTTGCCACCGTCCCTGAAGCCCGGATGAGGGGCTACGCTCCGGGACGCTTCTCCTTCAATGTGAAAGGAGGACGCTGTGAAGCCTGTGGCGGTGAGGGGTTTATTCAGATTGAGATGCAGTTCCTGCCCGATGTCACTGTCCCCTGCGAGGTGTGCCAGGGCAAGCGGTATAACCGCGAAGCCCTGGAGATTAGATTTAAGGACAAGAACATCGCTGAAGTGCTGGATATGACGGTAGAACAGGCGCTGTCTTTCTTCGAGCATTTTCCCCGGGTGAAGAGCAAGCTGGAGACTCTGCGGGATGTGGGGCTGGGTTATATCCGGCTCGGCCAGCCGGCGCCTACGCTCTCCGGCGGAGAAGCGCAGAGAATAAAGCTGGCTACCGAGCTTTCACGGCGGGCTACCGGCCGGACGCTCTATATTCTTGACGAGCCGACTACCGGACTCGCCTTTGATGATGTGGCGGCGCTGTTGAAGGTGCTGCAGCGTCTGGCTGATTCGGGAAACACGGTGGTTGTTATCGAGCACCACCTGGACATCATTAAGAACGCTGATTATATTATCGACCTTGGCCCGGGGGCTGGCGATGATGGGGGCTATATTGTCACTACGGGAACTCCTGAAGAAGTGGCTCAGGTGACCTCTTCAGCCACCGGGCACTATCTGAAAAAGGTACTGTCCAGGAGCATCGAATATTCTGTCACCGGCTAGTGAGGTGGGCATTTGGCGAAGCAGGGAGTATCAGTCCTGGCAGTAGCGGCGAAGCCCCGCTTTTTTTATGGCTACGTAGTGGTGATGGGAGCGGCCGGTATTCAGCTGGTAGCCTGGGGTATCTTTAATACCTACGGCGTCTTCTTCAAGCCGTTGCTTACGGAATTCGGCTGGTCAAGGGCGGCGATTTCCGGCGCCGCCTCGGTCTCTATGTTCATCCTGGGTTTTCTGGGTATCATAGCCGGGGGTTTGAACGACCGGTTCGGCCCGCGGATTGTGATGACCGCTTGCGGCTTTATTTTTGGCGCGGGCTACATATTAATGTCGCAGGTGAGCGCTCTCTGGCAGTTATACCTGTTCTACGGTGTGATTATCGGCATCGGCGCAAGCAGCGTGGATGTCATTTCCCTGTCTACGGTGGCCCGCTGGTTTACCCGGAAGAGAGGGAGAATGAGCGGTGTGGTCAAAGCGGGCGCTGGCATCGGCATGATGATGATGCCTCTGGTAGCGGGCGCGCTTATTCTGGCTCTGGGCTGGCGCAATTCTTACCTTGTTCTGGGTGCTCTGGGTTTAGTCTCCTTGATATCCGTCACCCAGTTGTTACGCAGAGACCCGGCCCAGATGGAGCAGCTACCGGATGGCGCTAAGAAAACGGATGGCGGTGATGTAAACCGGCTTCCGGAGGGGTTAGCTTACCGTGAGGTGGTACGTACCAGGCAGTTCTGGCTAGTGTGTACGGCTTATCTGCTGACCGTTTTCTGTACCTATACCATTCTGGTGCATATTGCGCCGCATGCCATGGACCTCGGGATATCCGTGACCAGCGCGGCCAGCATCCTGGCGCTTATCGGTGGGGTGAGTACGGCGGGCAGGCTGGTAATGGGCGGGGCCGGTGATAGAATCGGGAACAAGTCAGCCCTGCTTATCTGCTTCGGGGTACTGGCGGTATCTTTATTCTGGCTCCTGCTGGCTAAAGAGTTGTGGATGTTCTACCTGTTTGCCGTCATCTACGGTTTCGCTCATGGGGGGTTCTTTGCCGTGGTCTCGCCGATTGTGGCTGAGATGTTCGGCACGCGCGCCCACGGGGTGATTCTGGGCGCTGTCAATTTTAGCGGCACTATCGGCGGGGCGATTGGCCCCGTGCTGGCCGGGTATATCTTTGATATTAATCATAATTACCAGGTGACCTTCCTGCTTCTGGCTGTATTCAGTGTCACCGGCCTGGTACTGGCGGCATTGTTAAGGCCGGTTGGACTGGTTGGATTGGTTGGATTGGTTGGAGAAGGGGACAGCCGGTGATTAGCGACGAAAGAGTATCAACACCGGCAGTAGCGGCAAAGCCGGGGTTATTCTACGGTTATGCAGTGGTTGGCGCCGGTTTTGTCGCATCGGTGTTTATCATCGGTTCATACCTCTCCTTCGGCGTTTTCTTCAAACCATTATCAGCCGAGTTTGGCTGGACACGGGCGACGACCTCGGCCGCCATGTCCGTGGCTGCCCTGGTGATGGGCTTTGCCAATATCGCTGCCGGCAGACTGACTGATAGATACGGCCCCAGGCTGGTATTGATACTCTGCGGCTTGTCTATGGGACTGGGTATTTTTCTGATGTCACGGGTCAACGCTCTCTGGCAGCTATATCTGTTCTACGGAGTGCTGGTTGGTATCGGGATGAGTGCGGCTGATGTTCCAATAATAGCCACGGTGGCCAGGTGGTTTGTCAAAAGGCGGGGGATGATGACGGGTATTACCAAGGTCGGTGCTGGTATCGGCATTATGGTGGTGCCACTGCTGGCGACCTGGTTGATTTCCAGCTACGGCTGGCGTGACGCTTACGCTATTACCGGTATTATTGTCTCGGTAGGGATTGTCTCGGTAGCTCTGCTTTTCAAGCGTGACCCGGGACAGATAGGCAAGCTGCCGGATGGTGTTACCGAAGTACCGGTAACACCATCCGGGGTCATTGCCCGTCAGTTTTCGATAAGGGAAGCGATAGCTACCCGTCAGTTCCGGTTATTCTCGGTAACGTGGTTCAGCTTCATGTTCGGTTCGCAGGTGATCACCGTGCATATTGTGCCCCACGCCACTGACCTGGGGATTACAGCCACCGTAGCGGCCAGTATTATCACCGTGATTGGCGCTGCCAGTATCGTGGGCAGGTTTGGCCTGTCCAGCCTCAGCGATGTCATCGGCCCCAGAGTGGCCTACATGATTGCCTTTACCCTGTTAACCGCCGGGCTGCTCCTGGTGCAGTTTACCCGGGAAGTATGGATGTTCTATCTTTTCGCTGTCCTGTACGGGGCAGCTCACGGGGCTTCCTTTACCCTGCTTTCCCCGATGATTGCCCGGCTCTTTGGTCTGGCGGCGCTTGGAGCCATCCTTGGTGTAATACTCTTTGTGGGTACCTTTGGGAGCCTTATCGGGCCAATGCTGGCCGGGTGGATATTTGATATAATGGGTAATTACCAGCTGGCTTTCTGGATTTCTCTCGGACTCAGCGGCGTGGGTCTGTTCATGCTCTTTCTATTAAAACCGACTGGTAAAGAAGGAGGTAAGAAATGACGCGCGAAGAGGCACTTGAATCTGTTAAGGCCAATGTAGAAAATGAAAACCTGATAAAGCACATGTTAGCCGTCGAAGCAGTTATGCGGGCACTGGCGAAGCGGCTTGGCGAGAATGAGAGTGAATGGGGCATGACCGGCCTCCTCCATGATATCGATGTGGAGCTTACCGATGGGGATATGGACAACCACAGTAAGCTGGGGGCTGACCTGGTCAGGGAGATGGGGGGCAGCGAGGCAGTAGCCCAGGCCGTCCTGTGCCATAATCAGGCCCACGGTATCCCGCCGGAGACCAGACTGGACAAGGCGTTAATCTGCGCTGATCCATTGACCGGGCTAATCACGGCGGCGGCCCTGGTGAGACCCGACAAAAAACTGGCTGGTGTTGAGGCTGCATCGGTCAGGAAGAGATTTAAGGAGAAAAGCTTTGCCGCCGGCGCCAGCAGAGAGCAGATTGCCGGTTGCAGTGAGCTGGGACTTGAGCTTGATGAGTTTATCGAGCTGGGACTGAAAGCGATGCAGGGAATTGCCGCCACCCTGGGGCTGTAGATGTTTCAACCTCACCCCCTTTATCCCCCTCTCCTTCAGCCGAGGTGTACGAAAGGTAAAACTCCTACCGTCTCGTCTGACAGGCTGGATGGGGGCATAGGAATAGTATAATACAAACTCACTTCCGAGTCACCCACCTCAATCTTGTCCACGAAAGACTTGAGGAAGACTCTTTGCTCAACAATAGAAGACTTCTCCAGCAAATCTTTCAGGTCGTCAACATATTCCATAACGACACGCTTATCAGCAATGTCCACCGCCTGGGAACGCAGTATCTCCTCCGACTCAGCCTTTGCTAGCTCCATCCCTTCCTTCTTCTGGAAAAGAGCCTGTATTCTGGGGGCAAGCTCTCCACCCTTAAACTCCCCTGTCTCCAGTGCATCATAGAGCTTGCTCAGCCGGCTGTCCGCTTCAGCAATCTGACTCTCCAGAAGTTCCAGCTTCTCTCTTTCCCCGGTGTAAGTCTGGGCCAGTTTCTCATTAGTCATCCTCACCAGCTCCTCAAGGTTATCATCGGTCAGGATACTGTCTCTGATACGGTCGACCACAAACCCTTCCAGCCGATCTTTGCGCAGGACAGGCGACGGGCAGGTTTCTCGGCCCTTTCTGCGGGCGTTACCACACATATAGTACCGGTAGCGACTGTTACCTCCATGGCCTACCATAGCCGCTCCACAGTTCGCACAGCGTATCAAGCCGCTTAGCAGGTATGGACTATCTACTTCCCTGGGATGGATGACTTGGGGCGCTCGAGCGGCTAACTTAACCTGTACCTCATCAAAGAGCGTCCGGTCAATCAAGGCAGTCCAGGCATCCTCGATTCGCAAGAGGGTAACACCATTCGCTGCGCTGCCCGTTCTAGGCCGCTTGCCCCACACCAATGTTCCGGTATAGGCCTCGTTACGCACTATCTTCTCAATCGAGGTTGCTCCCCACTTTTTCCCTGTGCTGGACAGCAGACCGTCAGCGTTGAGTTCCCGGGCGATAGTCTTGAGTCCCTTGCCCCTTGAACATTCCCGGAAGATGCGCTGCACGATAGGCGCTGTCTTGGGATCAGGCTCAAGCTTGGTCCTGGGGGTATCACCGTCCTGGACTTTCACCCTGATATAACCGTACGGGGCTCTGCCGCCGTTGCAGAAGCCTCTGCCGGCGTTTTCTTTCATTCCCCTGACCACATCCTGGGAGAGGTTGGCAGAGTAAAATTCATCAATGACTTCAATGATACCTTCGAGCAGCCTGCCCGAAGGCGTATCCTCCATCGGTTCGTTGATGGAGACTACCTGGATACCCTGCTTCCTGAGCAGTGATTTGTAGATAATAGAGTCCTCCCTGTTACGGGCGAATCTGGAGAGTTTCCAGACAAGTATCGCCTGAAAGGGAGCGGGCTTTTGCCGGGCAGCGACAATCATCTGTTTGAAACCGGGTCTGTCGATAGAGCGTCCGCTCTCAGCTTCGTCGATATACTCCTTGGCTACTTTGTGACCATTCCGGACGGCATATTCCCGCAGCGCTTTTAGCTGGGCGGAAACAGACAGGTCAATATCCTGACGGTCCGATGATACCCTGGCATAAATCGCTACTTTCTTAGATTCCACGCTCATAGATAACCTCCTCTTGATCTCCATATACAATCATGAGATTTACGGCATTTTGTCTCCGATGGGCATGAAATATCTCCGTTAACCGGTAGCGGCTCGATTCCTTCTACCTGGTAAGAGATCATGCCAAACTCTTCAACAGGTACAGCTAAGAGTATCACCCGGTAAGGCTTCCGTCCAGCGGAAAGGAGAGGACGCACGAGTATAGCGGGCGAATCTTCAATGTGGGTACTTCGCCAGAGTAACGGATGACCGCCGGTTACGGCAGCGCAGACAAGTGACCCAACGCGGGGATGGCTGTTGCGGGCCGGCACATTCTGCAGCCCGCAGAGGTCCCTTATCCGTCTGGCTCGCGGCGTCTTTACCACCACTGTAACCACGAAATCGTCAATTTCGGTATCTTCACCTGTAGCGCCATCCAGACGATGTTCATAGAGGACGCCGACCAGGGGGATATCTACGAAATGTTGTCCGAGGGCAATGAGCAGGCACTGGTGTGAAAGCTCAAGGTCTTCGCCGAGCTTCACCAGGTCGCAGCCTGTCGCACCGGCCCTGCCTAAAAAGAAACGCGGCGGTATCAGCGCCGCCGCGGCAAAACGGTCGGCAGACTGGCTCATCTGCGGTTCCTTCATCAAGCTGTAGCTGGAGTCCATGGCGTCGATATTCTTTTGAATAACCTCAAAAAGCTCGTGGAAGATGGTGAATTTCTGGGTTGCCGGCCTGTCTTCAGCCGAATAATGGATATACCAGTACCCGTTAGCTGTCATGTTGGTGCCGCCGCTCTTCAAATAGTCCACCGCCTCGATCTTGATACCGAGAGAGCGCACGAAGGTGATGGTTTTTGCCAGGCTCGGGGTGCGCTGAATTACGGCGTATTCCCTGAAGACGTCCCCCAGGCGCACGGGGTCATCGGCATACCGGCCTTCTTCATAGTCCAGAACATAACGACAGAGATCCCCCAGGCTACCCGGTGCAGTCATCGTATATCCTCCGTGTAGTCAGTTTAGATGGTCAGTATCCTTTTTCCTGACAAAGTCTCGTAGGTGATAACAACGCCCCTTTTACCTTTAACATCGAGATCCTCGCCCCTGATCCGGGTGCCCAGCTTGTAATCCGGATCAGCCATGGCGTACTGGAAAGCGGCTTCGATCCGCTCTTCATCGGTAGCGGTAACCTCCGGTTCGTCCAGGTAACCGGCTCTCATGAGAAGCTCTCTCACCGTTACCTTGTAGGCCCGGGCCAGCTTCCTCAGGATATCCGGCCGCGGGGGCGGCCTGTCCCCCTTCTCCATCTGGGAGATATAGGCGTTGGAGACGCCGTATTCCTTCTCGACGTCGCGTAAAGACATGCCCTGTCTTTTTCGCAGACTCCTCAGGAACTGGCCGAAATTTGATTCCTCCATATTCCTCCTCTTTCCCTGTTTTGTAGGTATTGTAGCACACTTGCTAGCAAAAAGCAAGCACTTATTTGTGGCAATGTCATTAAACGCTTGACATCCCCAAAAATCCTGTCTTATAATAGCATCATGCAAGCCGTCGAGACCACCCTGGAAGAGCTCTTCAAGCATAACCTTGAAATTCTGAAGGTATGCGAGAAATTCGGCTGGGGTAAGATTGAGATTGCGGTAAAGGACGGGAAGCCGGTTA
>JAUYMF010000112.1 GCA_030698765.1 Dehalococcoidales bacterium | reverse complement strand
CTCCTGGTGAAGTCACCGTAAACGCGCGGGTCGGGGTTTGGTTTGTAGGCCGGGAGGTTTTCGCCAAAGGCAAGGTAAAGCTGATGGTCCTGGTAGAACTGCTGGCGTCCGGTGAGCGTCCGCCAGGGAATGAGCCGCTCCGTGTTGAGACAGAAGGGGGAATAGGTGCGACCACTATTTATGTTGGCAGACCAGCAGGGGCTGGTAAGCAGGCGTCTCGGCTGCGCCTGCAGGTCGGCAAAACTGTAATGAATGCCGCGAGTATCTTCGGCCAGGTCCTTGAGCGGCAGCCCCACCTTGTGCTCCTCTTCTTCGAACGCCCGGTAGGCGGCGTCACCGTTAGTTTCCGGCGCCAGGAACAGGATTACATCGGCGGCCTGGCGTGCCTCTTCCAGCGAGGGGTAACGCGTGCCGTTCCATTCCTGCACAGGCGCCGACTCCAGCATCTCATCGTAAAAGTCCTGGATACCCCAGCGTACGCCGTGAGCGCCGATACCATTCTGGCGGGCCAGCGGGCCAAAGGAGATGAAGCGGTTGTACAGGCTGGCGTAATCCCGCTCGACCACTCTGAGGTGGGGCATGGTCTTGCCCGGTATTGCCTCGCACTCGCCTTTAGCCCAGTCTTTTACCTCAGGCTGGGCAATCTCATCGATGGAATCATGCTGAAGTGGGACGGCGACAATTTCCTTGGCCGGTTTCGGAAAGCAGGCCGGAGCAAGCTCGCTTATCTTCCCGGCGAGGGATTTGAATATATCCCAGTCAGCTTTAGCTTCCCAGCCGGGGGCAACCGCTTTGGACAAGGGATGGATAAAGGTGTGCATGTCGGTGGTGTTCAGGTCATCCTTTTCATACCAGGTCGCGGTCGGCAGAATGATATCCGAATACAGAGCCGTTGAGTCCATCCTGAAGTTAATATCGACCATCAGGTCAATCTTGCCTCTGGGTGAATCATCCCGCCAGACGATGTCTTCAGTCGTTCCTTTGGCGACCTCTCCGGCATCAGTATTGCTATGCGTGCCCAGGAAATGCTTGAGGAAGTACTCGTGCCCCTTGGCGCTGGACATCAGGGCATTACCGCGCCAGATAAGCCACAGCCGCGGCCAGTTTTCCGGGGCGTCGGGGTCTTCCACGGCGAATTTCAGCTTCCGCTCTTTGAGCTGGGCAACAACCCATTTGATGATCTCTTCGTCTGTATTGGCGCCAGCATTCTGTGCCTCCTCGACGAGGGCGAAAGAATTCTTATCGAATTGAGGGTAGAAAGGTAGCCAGCCCAGCCGCACGGCGCGGGCCTGCATGTCCGCGGTATGCCCGCGCGCCAGAGGGTTGTCCCCGGCCTGGCGCTGGTAGTTTGTAAAAGGCCCTTCGTAACGCCACTGGTCAGTGTGCATGTAATAAAAAGAAGGGGCATTCTGTAAGCGGGGCGGGCCGGCCCAGTCGGTAGCGAAGGCAATAGATGCCCATGGCGCGACGGCGGCCAGCTTCTCCTGGCCCACGTAGTGAGCCAGTCCACCACCGTTGACGCCCACTGAACCGGTCAGCATAAGTGAGGTGATTGCGGCACGGTAGATAAGGTTGTTATGGTACCAGTGATTGACTCCGGCGCCGATGATGATGGTGCATTTGCCGCCGGTCTTTTCCGCAGTACCGGCGAACTCGCGGGCGAATTGAATCACCGTATTCGCGCTGATGCCGGTGTGCTTCTCCTGCCAGGCGGGAGTATAGACGGCATCCGTCTTGTAGTCAGCCGGGTAGTCGCCGGGCAGTCCGCGGGAAACGCCAAAACGCGCCAGGAGCAGGTCGAAGGCGGTAGTCACCGCCACCTTGCCCCCGGCTGTTTCGATATACTTGACCGGGACGCCACGCCTGACCGTTGTTAGCGACTCGAAATCGGTGAACTCCACCTGAGCGATATCATCTTCGCTGTCGATAAAGCTCAATGCCGGGTCAAGAGCAGTATCATCAGCACCATCCTTCATTTCCAGGTTCCACTTGCCGGGATCCTTCTTGTCCCAGCGCGCGCCGATATTGCCCCTGGGCATACGAGCGCTATTCGAAAGCTTATCGAAGACCAGGAAACGCCAGTCGCCATTCTCGACATCGCGGTAGCGGTCGAGCGTATTAGCGCGCAGCAACCGTCCCGCCTGATAGCCATCCTTCTTCTTATCGAGGACGATCAGGAACGGCGAATCAGTGTATTTCTTGATGTAATCAACAAAATAGGGCACCTGACGGTCAACATAGAACTCCTTCAGTATTACATGATTCACCGCCATCCAGAAGGCGCCATCCTGCCCGGGATTGACCGGTATCCACCAATCGGCGTATTTGGCCACCTGGCTGAAGTCCGGAGCGAGAACGGTGAACTTGGCTCCCTGATAGCGCGCTTCGGCGGCAAAATGTACATCCGGAGTCCGCGTCATACTGAGATTGGCGCCCATTGAGACAATGTATTTGGCATTGTACCAGTCAGCGCTCTCCTGGACATCGGTCTGCTCACCCCATATTTCCGGCGAGGCTGGGGGGAGATCGCAGTACCAATCGTAAAAGCTCAGGTTGATGCCGCCGAAGAGTTGGAGCAATCTGGAACCACCGCCGTAGCTGAGATAGGACATGGCCGGAATGGGAGAGAAGCCGGCGATGCGGTCAGGGCCGTGTTTCTTAGCGGTATAAAGCATCGAGGCTGCAACGATCTCAAGGGACTCGTCCCAGGTCGTTCGCCGCAGGCCGCCCTTGCCGCGCGCCTGCTGGTAGCTGCTACGGGATTCCGGATTTTCCACAATTGAAGCCCAAGCCTTCACCGGGTCGTCCTGAAGCTTCCTGGCTGCCCGCCACAGGTCTGCCAGGACACCACGGATGTACGGGTATTTGACCCGGATGGGGCTGTACAGATACCAGGAAAAGGACATACCCCGCTGACAACCTCTTGGCTCATAAGGCGGAATTTCCTTATCAAAATCGGGGTAATCAATGGCCTGCATCTCCCAGGTGACGATGCCGTTCTTCACGTATACATTCCAGGAACAGCCGCCGGTGCAGTTGACGCCGTGGGTGCTGCGGACTATCTTGTCATATTGCCAGCGATTACGGTATAAGTCCTCCCATTTCCGTTGCCCGGGGCTTACGATATCCTGAATCCAGCTCATTTAGAGCCTCCTTTTACCAGAGAGCGGCGAACCCCGGAGAGACGTCCCCGCCACAAAAACTGGAATACTATGATTACCAGTAAGGCCAGGGCAGCGCTGATGACAAAGAAGATGACAGGATTCTGCCCCGAACCAGCCTGTTTGTCCGTCCCGACTTCTTTAAGGAAAGTCACCAGCCCGGCAATCTCATCATCATGCAGAGGCTTTGCCGTGTAGATCTCCCTCATCATTGGGAAGGGCGGGGTCTTCAAAACAGACGTCAGTCCGGTCTCCCCAAAAGTGGCATATCTTCCGGTCAGTTCCTTCCCCACCGCCCCGCCACCAATTACTCCCAGACCGCTGATATTATGGCAGGTCAGACAGGATGGGCCGCCGTTTTTGAAAGGCAGCCTGCCGGTAAACAGGTCTTTGCCGGTGGCGGCGCTTGTGCTGATGGTTACCATGGTTACTGCCGGGGTTGAAGCAGCGTGTTTATTTTCACCTGCCTGCGTTTCAATATATGCCAGGATGGACTGAGCTTCCTCATCAGAGATGCCCACGTTGGGCATGGGCAGGCCGTATTCGGAAACAAGCTGTTTCGCGATCGGGTCACCCTCTGCGATAAGCCTGTCCGGGTTGGTAATAGTGCGGATCAGCCAGGCTTCCTCCCTCAGGCTGGTTATATCTTTAAGGTCCGGGCCAACCAACCGTCCGTCGCCGATAGTGTGGCAGGACTGGCATTTCTGCTCAAAGAGCGCCTGCCCGTCTGGAGACGCCAGAGCGCGGGGACTGTGGAAAGTTACAGGAGCGCTTCCGTCCGCAGGCGGGGTCATCAAGGTGGTGTTAAGCGCAAGGGCTAAGATGACTGCAATAAGAATTGTTGACAGCGTTATCAGATATGGTTTCGGCTGTCTGGTCACCATGCCGTTACCCTTTCTTCGCTGTTCCCTGGCTTTACCTGCTTTTTCGCTCCGTATACGGGCATCTCAAATAGACTCCCTTTGGATCCACCCCTGATCTCTCATTCTTGCTCTCTTTAATGAATTACCCTGCGGGCAGAGACCGCAGGGTATCTTTACTGTAACCTGTGGAGCACTCAATCAGTCCGCTCCAGTTTCTTTTGTGCCTGAGCCAACTCCGCGAGCGTAGTGCTAGCCAGCAGCTCTTTCAATTGCCTCTGAGCCTTATCCCAAACAGGGAGCACCGCGCACCTGCCAAGGAGGGGACAACGGCTGGGTTCAGACGTGCACCGGGTGAGAGCTACCGGGCGACCCGCCGATTCCACAATTTCTAAAAGAGTGACACTTTCCGCATCTCCGGCCAAAGCCAGTCCACCCCCGGTCCCCCGGTACGTTTCCACTAAGCCGGCCGCTACGGCTTGCGTCACAATCTTAGCCATAAAACGCTCCGGGACCTTCTGCCGCCGTGCAACTTCCTTCACCGTAGTCCGGGTGTTTTCCGATAAACAGGCTAAATCCACCATCAGACGCACAGCGCAGTCTTCCCTCTGATTCAGCCACATGCTAACTCCCACTTCCCCTTGAAATAAATATTGGAACGCAAGACGACTAATTTAGTCTGATTATAAACTAACTTTTAAGGGTTGTCAATATAGGAAAAACGGTACTGACCATGCAGGTTATTGATGCGGTGGACTTGCGGCAAACTCCACGGAGAGACGTCTTCATCTCTCGTTCAATCTTATCAGCTTTCGTTTTAATCCCGGTATCGTATTTACGCCGAATATTTCGAGAAACGGGCACACCGGTGCTAAATGCGTTGCCCCGGTGGAATTGTCCGTGTTATAATTCCCGCAATCATCAGAACAATCAGGCAAAACAGGAGGTGGAAGTGAAGATTCTGGGTCTCTCTTGCAGTCCCCGGAAATCAGGTAACACGGAAATACTGGTAAGCGAAGCGCTTGAAGGCGCCCGGAAAGAAGGAGCGGAAGCGGAGCTTTACTCTTTTTCGGGTAAAGAGATAAAACCATGTGATGGCTGTCAGTCCTGCATTAAAACGGGTAAATGTCACATCAAGGATGATATGCAAACCGTTTACCAGAAGATGATAGAGGCAGACGGTATCATCTTCGGCACCCCGGTATATTTCTACTCCATGGCCGCTCAGGCTAAAGCGCTCATCGACCGGACTTACTGTTTGCGTCGCCCCGACTTCAAGCTGGTCAATAAGGTGGGCGGAGTAATCACGGTCGCAGGCAGTCTGGGACGCATTGACGTGCTCAAAGACCTTTATTTTAACATTGCCATCAACCACATGATACCGGCCGATTACGTTGCCGCTTCTGCTTCTGAGAAAGGAGCGGTAAAAAAGGATGAGAAGGCAATGAAGATGGCCTGGGAGCTGGGCAGGGAAATGGCGCAACTGACCATGACCCGGTTTGAATTCCCCCGCGAATTCATAGGTAGACTAAGCACCTACGTAGCCGATAAGTACCAGCTTTGAGAAACCGGTCCTGTTAACAAAAACACACCTCATCCCGAGATAATTACAACCGGTGATTATTTTGTGGATACCCCGGTTAAACTGTAACCTTCTCTTAACCTGCGACCATAAACCTTAACCTTTTCTTAACCTGAAACTTATATACTGAAGATACCAACCATTCCTTTTCATTTCTTTTTCTTCTAGAGAAGCCCGGTCCCCCAACCGGGCTTCTCGCTTTTAAAGCGGCTCTCGAATTAAAGACACTCTCAGGTTACTACCTGGCAAATCCCTTTCCGGCGAAAGCCGGAATCCAGAGTATCTACGTATCTATTCTATCCCTGCTTAAAGATGAGTTTCTGGATTCCGGCAAGCACGGAATGGTGACGGGCAATATTTTCATCGAGAGCGGGTGGCGCTACGTCAAACATGGCAAATTCCCTGATAATTGGAATCTACCCGTAGCGGTATACTAAACAGATAACATGTGTTAAATTGTATCAAACCTATCAAGCCAGGACAGAGAGGTTAGAATCAAGACCGATGCCCCAGGAAATTGCTAGAGCCAGCACCAGCGTCTCCATAGTAGATACACACGCTCATCTGGATATGGATTCCTTCAATGAAGACCGCGGCCAGGTAATCGCCAGAGCCCTGGAATCAGGAGTAAGCACCATTATTACCGTGGGCATCAACCTGGATTCGAGCCGGAAAGCGATTAAACTGGCAGAGAGCCACCGTGAGATACTGGCTACTACCGCCGGTTTTCACCCTCATGAAGCCGGCAGGGTGACCGAAGAGGACATGGCTGAACTGTCCATTATTGCCCGGCACTCCCGAGTGGTGGCAATCGGCGAAATAGGGCTGGACTTTTACCGAAACCACGCGACACGTGAAGAACAAATAAAGGTATTGAAAAGGCAACTGGAAATAGCCACAGAGCTGGACCTTCCGGTAATCATTCACTGCCGCCAGGCGGAGCGGGACATGTTACCCTTACTCCGTAACTGGGCCAGTTCTGACCGGAAGCATCAGGGACAGACCAGGGGAGTTATTCACTGCTTCAATAGTGATGGCGATACCGCCCGGCACTATCTCGACATGGGTTTCTTCATCTCTCTTGGTGGCTATATCAGCTATCCCTCCGCTCGCCAGATGTTCAACACGATTCGAGGTATTCCGGAGGACAGGCTGGTGGTGGAAACAGACTGTCCGTTCCTCCCCCCACAGAGCCACCGGGGTCAGCGTAATGAGCCAGCTTATGTACTGGCCACCGTAAAGACACTGGCTGATATCAGGGAAGTAACGGCGGAACGTGTTGCCAGGGAAACAACTCAAAACGCCCATCGGCTCTTCCGAATACACCAGGCTGAGCAGTGAGTTGCCGGAGAACCCGGAAATGCTATGGTCAGAGAAGAACAGACTATAATTACCGTGGCAGTCCAGCCT
Source organism: Dehalococcoidales bacterium (assembly GCA_030698765.1). Classification (NCBI taxonomy): domain Bacteria; kingdom Bacillati; phylum Chloroflexota; class Dehalococcoidia; order Dehalococcoidales; species Dehalococcoidales bacterium. Next base: position 4,437 of record JAUYMF010000112.1, on the reverse strand, counting down.
AATGCTAGCCGGAACCAGGTAACCGGCATTGAGGATGGTATCTGTCATCTCAGGATTGCCGCCCCGCCGGTAAAGGGGAAGACCAATCGGGAGCTGATCAATTTCCTGAGCGGTATCCTGGGAATCAGCCCGAGCCGGCTGAATATCGTAAAGGGCATGACCAGTCGGAGAAAGACGATAAGCATCAGAGGGCTGACGGAAAGCCAGATCATTGAACAGTTCGAGAAACTGTGCCAGCAACCATGAAAATCACTGCCCCGGCAATTCAGTCAAGACCATGATGTAATTTATTTGCCTTACTGTCCTGATAGGCGTAAACTATAAGGCAAGTAAAAACTCCGGGACAGAGTCTGACACACCCGGAAAGCATCTCTTTTTTCTCAGAGATTTATAACAACATACACAATAAGCGACGAGTGAAAAACAAAGCCAACGGATACGCCGGTATTGATACAGGGCTGGATATAGAGGAAGGTGGCCGGGGTAAAATGTCCCTGCGGTCCCTGCGCAATCTGCGAACCTTTACCGCTCTTAAAAATCCGGTCTACCGTATCTTTTATGGCGGTTTAATCTGCAATATGGCGCCTCAGAATATGCAGATGCTGGTCCGTTCTCTGCTCATCTACCAGCTCACCGGTTCGGCGGCTATTCTCGGCTTGATGTCCCTGGCTAATTCTTTGCCTATGCTCTTCCTCTCCCTCTGGGGTGGGGTCATGGCTGACAGGGTGCAGAAGAAGAATATCATCATTGCCGGTCAGGCGGCTTCAGCCATTGTCTCTCTGGGAGTGGCCCTTTCTTTGACCCTGGGCTACCTGAGCGCGGAACGAGAGGGTTCGTGGTGGATTCTCATGGTAGCGTCTGTACTCCAGGGGACATCCTGGGGTATCATGCAACCCGCGCGCCAGGCAATCATCCGCGAGATTGTCAGCGAGGAAGACCTGATGAATGCGGTGTCACTGAATACTATGGGTATGAATGTCCTCCGCCTCCTGGCCCCGGCGCTGGCCGGTTTCCTCATTGCCGCCTTCGATTTCCAGGCGGTCTTCTATCTCATGACCGTCCTCTTCTGTGCGGCTATCGTCTTTATCAGCTTTTTGCCCCGTACCGGTATGATAAGCCTCCGCGGCAGAGGCGCCCTGGCTGACATTAAGGAAGGATTTCAGTATATCCGCCGGGAAACCCATATCATGGTTACCCTCGCTTTTACGCTCTTCGCCGTTATCCTCTCCATGCCCTACATGATGATGCTGCCTGTTTTTACGGAGGATATTCTCAAGGTCGGTCCTGCCGGTATGGGGATACTGATGAGCACCTCAGGTATCGGCGCCATCGCTGGCTCCCTGGTGCTGGCCTCCCTGCCCAACAAGAAACGGGGACTGCTGCTGCTGGTGAGCTGCTTGTTTATGGGTATAGCTCTGGTTGCCTTTGCTTCCTCCAGTAGCTGGACGCTGTCTTTAATTTTTATCGTCTTCGTTGGCCTGGGTCAGACTGGTCGCATGACCCTGGCTAATACCCTGCTTCAGTATTACTCGACCGATGAGTACCGGGGACGGGTGATGAGCATCTACATGATGGAGTTTGGCCTGACCAGCTTCGGCACCTTCGCTGCCGGACTTATGGCTGAGTCTATAGGGGTGCAGTGGGCAATCGGCGGCTTCGCAGTGACGCTCATCATTATCTCTATCCTGGCGTTATTCTTCCTGCCCCGCCTGCGCCGCCTTGATTAGTCCCATTTCACCAGCATGGTATTAACCGTCAGGGTAGTTATCTCATAATTCCGCCATTAAAATCCCATCACACGCTTGAATGAGAATAATTTACCCGTGGTAACCAGCAACCAGCAGGCTTGACAAAAGATGACCAAAAATGTTAAACAGTAGTTAGCAGTCTAAGGTTTAGACTGCTAACTGGAGGCTGAGATGTTATCTCCGAGGGCTGAGACTATACTCAAATCAATAGTGGGACAATATATCGCCAAGGCGAAACCGGTGCCTTCGCAGAGCATTATGGACAACTATGAGCTGAAGTTAAGTTCAGCGACGATACGCAACGAGATGGCACATCTGGAGCAGGAGGGCTACATTATCCGCGCTCACCCCTCGGCGGGGAGCATACCTTCAGATAAGGGTTACCGCTGCTATGTGGAATCTCTGGGTGATATCAAATTGCCCCTGGCTGAGCAGCGGCTGGTCAGCCACCTCTTTCACCAGGTAGAAAAGGAAGTGCTGGATGAATGGCTAAACCTGGCCGCCACCCTTATCGCCCAGATGGTGCATAATGCGGCCGTAGTGACCATACCCAAGCCTAAGTCCTGCCAGTTCAAGCACCTGGAGCTGGTCAGCTTGCAGGATTATATGGGGCTGATCATTCTGGTCCTCAGCAGTGTCAAGATACGGCAACAGTTAGTAACCTTCAGCCAGGTTTTATCACAAGAAGAGCTAACGGCTATCGCCAATAAGCTGACGGGCCTGTATTCCGGCTTAACCAGACCGCAAATGTCACCTAAAGACGCGGCGCTTACGCCTGTCGAACAGCAAATAACCGATTCTCTAACCAGAATAATGGAGGATGAGGACAACCCGGAACATGAGCGGCAATACACTAATGGCCTGCACTTCACCATTAATCAGCCTGAATTCAGCCACGGCCAGCGGATACTAACTCTAATTGAGTTAATTGAGCAAAGAAACCTGTTGAAGCTGGTTGCCCTGCCGGAACCGACCGGCAGCGAGGTGAGAGTGATTATCGGCAAGGAAAATAGAACAGAAGCTATCCAGGATTACAGTATCGTGGTCAGCCAGTACGGCTTACCTGATGAGGCTATCGGTACGATCTGCGTCATCGGACCTACCCGGATGCCCTATGCACATACTATCGCTACGGTAGATTATTTGTCATTGCTTCTCAGCAGACTGGCATCGAGGCTGTACGGAAAAGAAACGTCATCTCAAACAAACCCGAATTAAACCGGTTATCAGCGATAAACCTTTTCGGAATAACCCGCTTTTGTTCCGTAAAGAACATTTGAAGCAGTTAGTGAGGTAAAGTAATAATGATGCCAAGAGAGCCGGAAGAGAATCCGACTAATAGCCCAGGTGCGGAAACCAATGGGGAAGAGGACATTGAAGCATTAAAGCGGGGAATCGCCGCGGAAAAGGAGAAAGCGGAAAATTATCTGGCCAACTGGCAGAGGACCCAGGCGGATTTTATCAACTACAAGCGGCGCAGTGAACAAGAGAAGGAAGAAATCAGCAAGTTTGCCAACGTGACCCTGATGCTTGCCTTCCTGCCGGTAATCGATGACTTTGAGCGAGCCTTTACCGCGATCCCAGAGAAGCAGGATGTGCTGAACTGGATTGAGGGCATCCTGCTTATTGAGCGCAAGCTGCAAGCTACCCTGGAAGCGCAGGGACTGTCCCCGATCAAGGCGGTAGGGGAACCCTTTGACCCTCATCAGCACGAAGCAGTAAGGCAGGATAAAGGTGAAGAGGGCATTGTCATTGCGGAAGTACAAAAGGGTTACCGGTTCCGCGATAGGGTTATCCGCCCGAGCCAGGTAGTGGTAGGCACCGGGGAAAGACCGGAAAACTGAAAACAACAAAAACAGAGCAATATGTTTAGCACTGAATTTTAGCATGGATGGAGGATAATTATGCCAAAGGCAGTAGGAATTGATTTAGGGACAACATATAGCGAGATAGCCGTCATGCAAGGTGGCGAGCCGGTAATTATTCCCTCCGCCGAGGGAGGTAACCTGACACCTTCCGTGGTGGCAATAAATAAGAATGGAGAACGCCTGGTGGGGCAGATAGCCAAGCGCCAGGCCATCGTTAACCCGGACAATACCATCCACAGCATCAAGAGGTTTATGGGACGTAAGTGGGGGGAACCCGCCGGACGGGAGTTGCCCGTGGAGGAAGACGCCAAACGTAAAACTTATAAAGTGACCAGGGCAGCCAATAATGATGTGAGGGTGTTGATGGGGGGAAAAGAATACAGCCCCGCGGAAATCTCAGCGATGATTCTGCAAAAGCTCAAGGCGGATGCCGAGGCTTACCTCGGAGAGAAGGTGACTGAAGCCGTAATCACCGTGCCTGCTTACTTCAATGATAGCCAGCGCCAGGCCACCAAGGATGCCGGCAGGATAGCTGGCCTGGAAGTGCTGCGCATCATCAACGAACCGACTGCCGCCTCACTGGCTTACGGTCTGGACAAAAAAGCGGAGGAAACTATCGCCGTCTATGACCTTGGCGGCGGTACATTCGACGTCACAATCCTCGAGATCGACGATGGCCTGTTTGAAGTGAAATCCACCAACGGAAACACTCACCTTGGTGGCGACGACTTTGATCAGGTCATCATTGACTGGTTAGCTGATGAATTCAGAAAAGACGAAGGCGTTGATCTTTGTAGAGATCCCATCGCTCTTCAGCGATT
>JAUYMF010000111.1 GCA_030698765.1 Dehalococcoidales bacterium | reverse complement strand
GGGCTTTTACAAGTAAGCTTTTTTGGTGTATAATGCAAGTTGGTTCAGTTTAGGTTGTCCACCGGCTTGGTTGAACTCTACCGGATTGATTCAAGTGCTGGAACACCTAGCTCTACCGAACAATTATTCAGAGGGAGGTTATCCAGTGAGTTTCGAAGACAAGGTTCTCCAGTGCGCTGATTGTGGGCAAGATTTTACCTTTACGGCAGGTGAGCAGGACTTCTTCGCTTCCAAAGGCTATACCAACGAGCCTAAACGCTGTCCATCATGTCGCCAGTCCAGAAGGTCAGACCGTTATGGGAGCAGCGGTGGTGGTGGCTACGGAGCACGGCGGCAGATGTTCCCGGCAGTGTGCGCCGAGTGCGGTAAAGAGACTGAAGTACCGTTCGAGCCTCGTGAAGGTAGACCTGTGTACTGTAGCGAATGTTACGCTAAGTCCAGACTGAGCAGATAAAGCGAAATAGTAACGGCCCGCCAACCAAGCCTCTTCTATTCTCTTCAATAGGAGCATCTTTAGTAAAGATACGCTCAGGGGGTTGTTCGGTTTCATTTTCACGGGCTGTTTTCATCCCGGCTGTTCCCCCGGCTACTGAGAGCTAGGTCTTAGTAGGCGAATAGGTAAGAATTCCCTCGATACTAGCTAGGAACTGGTCAGCGATGACGGCCAGAAGAGCGGCGGGCACCGCCCCTTCGATAATATAGGCGATGTTATCCTGTACCAGCCCGGCGATGATTGGGGAGCCCAGTCCTCCGGCGCCTATGACGGCGCCAATCATCGCCGTTCCGATATTGATGATGACTGACGTGCGTATTCCGGCCAGGATAACCCGCGCCGCCAGCGGAATTTCAATCCGGAAGAGCGCCCGACTCCGGCTCATTCCCATCCCGTAAGCGGCCTCAAGCAGGTCAGCGGAAACGGCATTCAGCCCGGCGATGGTATTGCGCACCACGGGCAGCATACCGTAAAGAAACAGGGCGGCTATTGTGGGCAGAAATCCGAAGCCGAGCATGGGGACGGTGAGTGCCAGAACCGCTACCGGAGGGAATGTTTGTCCGAACGAGGTGAGGTCGTTAACTATCGGTAAGAAGTCCCGTCCACCGGGGCGGGTCACCCATATTCCCAGCGGTACTCCGATGGCAACAATGATACCGCTGGAAACAATGACTAATCTGAGATGTTCCCAGACAAGCACCATTAAAGTGGCTCGGGGGTGTAAGACCCGTGTCTCGTCAGGAAAGAAGAACCGGAGAGTTGTTTCCCATACTTCCGCGCTGGCAATGAGCCAGATAAAAGCCGCGATCAGAATGATTAATGCCAGCCCGCGTTTTGTTACCGGATTAGCCATTACCTAGTTTTCTACCTCGGCGGTTGCCGCCTCAATATCACCCAGGGTTACCTCACCGATGAAGCGGCCTTTTTCATCAACTACGGGGATGCTTTTGAATCCCTGCCCCAGCATGCGTGAGAGCGCTTCATGCAGGGTGGCGCTATTCGTGACGGCGATTTCCTCGATATTTCCAATGACCATCGCTTCCCTGACGGAAGCCGTTGTCGAGAGGTTGTCCTTGTCTAACCAGCCCATTAGCTGCCCGTTCTCAGCCACCACCCAGATATAACGTCGCTTACCCATGGCCGCCGCCGCTTTCTGGCTGGAAGCGTCTACCATGATCGAAGGCGCCGGTCTGACGTAGCTCAAGATGCTGATGCTGGACAGGCGTTTCAGCGCCCGGTCAGTGCCGATGAAATCGTGAACGAACCTGTCGGCTGGCCTGGAGAGTATTGCCTGCGGGGTATCGTATTGTACCAGTTCCCCTGATTTCATGATGGCGATACGGCTGGCCAGCCGTATCGCCTCATCGAGGTCATGGGTTACCAGGATAATGGTCTTCTGCAACCGTTGCTGGATACGGACGAATTGCGTCTGGAGCCTTTGCCGGGTAAGGGGGTCGACGGCGCCAAACGGCTCATCCATGAGCAGAATCGACGGGTCAGCAGCTAAAGCGCGGGCTACTCCGATGCGCTGGGCTTCTCCCCCGGAAAGCTGTCCGGGGTATTTCCGGGCGTATCCGGCAGGGTCAAGGCCGACCAGTGCCAGCAATTCTTCGGTACGGCGTGAGATGCGGTCTTTAGCCCAGTGCAGTAGCTCGGGAACTACGGCGATATTGGCGGCTACCGTCAGGTGAGGGAACAGCCCCACGCTCTGAATGGCGTACCCTATCGACTGGCGCAGTTTCTCCGGACTGATCTGGCTGGTGTCCTGACCGTCGATGAAGATGCGTCCGCTGGTAGGTTCGATGAGGCGGTTAATCATCCGCAGGGTGGTGGTCTTCCCGCAACCGGAAGGGCCGATGAGCACGCATACTTCCCCTTCTTCGATCTCGAAGGAGAGTTCGTTTACGGCTGGTGTCTCCCCATAACGCTTGGTCACCTTCTCCAGGCGTATCATCCGCTTCCTCCGGACAGTCCTTCAGGTTTAGCCAGCCTGACCATGCCCCGCATCACAGCGTCTACCAGCAGTGCCAGAACAATTATGGGGATGGCGCCCAGGATAATCAGATCGGGTGCGGCCTGCCCCAGCCCCTGGAAGATAAACCAGCCCAGTCCGCCCGCCCCGATGAGGGCCGCCACTGCCGTATTGCCTACCGCCTGGACAGATGCCGTCCTGATCCCCTCTAATACCAGAGGTGCCGAAAGAGGGACCTCCAGTCTGCGGAATATCTGGAAACGGCTCATCCCCATACCCTGTCCGGCGTCAATCACCGCCGGGTCAATCTGCTTCAGGCTGGCAAAAGTATTCCTGACAATGGGCAGCAGGGAGTAGATGATGAGAGCGATGACGGCTGGCGTGGTGCCCACACCGCGGATGCCCAGTTCTCTCAGGACAGGAAAAGAAAAGGACAGCGCCGAAAGCGGGGCAATAAGCAGACCAAAAAGCGCCAAGCTGGGTATTGTCTGCGTGATATTGGTGATAAAGAATACCGGTCGCTCAATGTGCTTGCTTCTCGCCGCCCAGACGCCGAGCGGAATACCCAGTACGGCGCCTGCGGACACACTGCCGCTAAAAATGAAGATATGCTGCCATGTCTCCTGGATAAAGCGCTCTTCACGTCCGAAGAATTCCTGTAGTATGGACAGGTTATCAAGCCAGCCGCCAATGAGCAGAAGTCCGGGGACTACCAGCCCGCTCCACGATACCAGGTTCTGCCGGACAGGCCAACCCTCCAGTCTCTGGCGAGCGGCGAATATCGTCACGTAAGCCCCGCCGAGAGCGACCCATACGCCCGTCCCCAGTGACACGCGGGCGAATGTAGCTTCTCCCTCCATGAGTTTGTCAGCGGACAGTCCCGCCAGCAGCAGCGTGGCAGCAACTATGAGGTTGGCCGTAATGCCCAGGGCGGCTGCGTACCGCTTTTCTCTGCCTCTTAAGCTGAGTGCCAGACAGGCGAGCCATAATATCAGGAGCAGGCTGGTTCCGGTCCAGCCGCTACCTTCCCACAGGCTCAGGCCTGTACCGGCAGCGAGACGGTTAGGTTTGAATGTCAGCCAGCCGAAAAAGAACGAGGTGAGACCGATAGCAGCCCCGGTAACGGCCACGCTGTCACGGGTGACCAATCGGCGATTCATTTATTTACCCCGGTGTTATCGGGATTCTACTTTAAGAATCCCCTGGCTTTAAGATAATCGCTGGCTACCGTAGCCGGGTTCTGGCCCTCAATGGCGATTTTGGCGTTAAGCGTCTGAAGCGTCTCCAGATTTAGAGACTGGAAGACCGGGCTAAGGATTGTTTCTATCTGAGGATATTTGTTAAAAACCTCCCCGCGGATGATTGGCGCCGGTTCATAGACTGGCTGTACTCCCCGGGGATCTTCCAGTACAACGAGTCCGAAGGCGCTCAGTGAGCCATCCGTCCCGTAGGCCATGGCCGCGTTCACTCCATCAGTGCCTTCCGAGGCCGCCTTTTCGGTCTGCGCCGTATCGCCGCTTGATACGGTGAGTAGTTGGCTCTGCCCCAGTGTGAAACCGTAGGCTTCCTGGAATGCCGGCAGCGCCGCGGCGCTGTTAACGAATTCCTCGGAGCCAATCAATTTTACATAACCGCCCTGATTCACGTAAGCGGCAAAATCATCCAGGGTACGGATGCCTTCCTGTTGCGCCAGGGTATCGGGTATGGCAATCGCCCAGGTGTTGTTCGCTGGCGCCGGCGTCAGCCAGATGATGTCATTGGCTTCTTTATCAAGCTCCTTAACCCTTAAGTAGCCCGCCCCGGCATCTTTCCAGATGGGTGAATCCGCCTCATCAAAAAAGAAGGCTCCATTTCCGGTGTATTCCGGGTAGATGTCCAGTTCGCCGCTGGTAATGGCTTTGCGTACTATCGGTGTTGTTCCGAACTGAGATTTATCAACGACCTCAAAGCCGTTATCCCGGAGCATCAGGATGATAATCTGTGATAGCAACGAGCCCTCGGTATCAATCTTGGAGCCGACGGTGATAGGTCCCTTGCCGGTCTCAACCGGTGTCGACGGTGCTGCTGGAGTTGTTGGCGCTGTCGGCGTCACTGGTGCCGCGCAGCTTGATGTCAGTAAGGCTATTGTAAGCAGGCAAACCCCGAGAAATACTGGAAATCTTCGCATAACTTTTCCCCCTGTGGTTATTACTCTGGCAAGACCCGGAACTGGTGAAAGACTAACCTGAGGAATGTCAAAGATATTGACTATGAACAATAAACTCAAGTTTAGCTTTTTGCTTTGCTTCCTGTCAAGAATCAGTACCGGTTCGGTTAATTGTTGCCTGCTCACAAAGCTCTGTTGTATGATAATAGTAGTAAGTCGTTGAAAGAGGTCAACGGCGCGGAGGAATTGTATGTGGTTGCAAACCAGGATGTTTTTACTGGTGGCTGCCCTTTTCGCCATCCTTTACGGTGTCATTGTCGCCGTCGGCACCTGGATGGGGGCGGGCAGCGCCGTGTCCTACATCTTACTGGCCGTTATCTTCATGGGGGTTCAGTATCTAATCGGGCCCTCGATAGTTGGCTGGTCGATGAGGATAAAGTGGGTCTCGGAAAAGGAGGCACCCGAACTGCACCGGATGGTGGCTGATCTGGCGCAAAAAGCGGGTCTGCCTAAACCGAGGGTTGGTATTTCTCAGCTAAATATACCGAATGCTTTTGCCTTCGGCCGGACGCAGCGGGACGGGCGGGTCTGTGTTACCCGGGGCATCATGAACATACTGAGTCAGGATGAGCTTAAGGCTGTCCTCGGGCATGAGATATCCCACATCAAGCACCGTGACATGGCCATCATAACCCTGATTTCAGTGATACCGATGATACTGTACTGGCTCGCCTTCAGCCTGATGTGGGGTGGGGCTCTGGGCGGGCGCCGTGAGGGGGGCGGTTACGCGGCGCTAATCGGTTTCGGGGCTTTCCTGCTTTACTTTATTACCAATCTGCTGGTGCTTTATGGGTCCCGGATACGGGAGTATTACGCCGACCTGGGCAGCGTCCGGCTGGGGAGCGAGCCGCACCACATGGCGACGGCCCTGTACAAGCTGGTCTATAGCGATGCGCGTTTCCGGAACACGAAGGAATTGAAGCAGGCGGAAACGGTCAGAGCCTTTTTTGTTAGTGACCCGGCACGTGCCTGGTATGAAGTCAAAGAGCTTTCCCAGATTGACCGGGACATGAGTGGCACCATTGACTTCAATGAGCTGGCTGACCTCCGCCAGAAGCAGGTGCGCCTTGGTACCGCCGATAAAATGATGGAGCTTTTTACGACTCATCCTAATATGCTCAAGAGGATTAAACACCTGTCTACTCTCGGCGGGTAGTTAAATTTGTGGTATTATCCGGTTTTGGTTGGCGCGTCATTGCGAGACCATCCTAAGGGCGAAGCAATCCGTGTGGTGGGGGAAAGGTATCCCTAGCCTCCCGGATTGCCACGTCGCGGAGTTTACACTGAGTGAAGCGAACGTGCTCCTCGCAATGACAAATTAAAACCAACCAGATGCAAACAGAACCAAATTTGTCCTCGATTTACAACCGGAAAGGAGCTTCGATGCTATGGCTACGCTAAATTCCGTGCTGGGGCCTCTGGATACCTCCCGCCTCGGCTTTACCCTGATGCATGAACACACGGTGGTCGCTTCTGCCGGTATCCCTCAGGACTATGCTGAACTGTTCGCCACCAACTATATAGACCGTATTGCTGACGGGCTGAAACGGGCAAAAGAGGGGGGAGTTGATACCATCGTTGATGCCACCACCCTTGACCTGGGGCGGGATATCAGGCTGATGGCAGAGGTTTCCCGTCGAAGCGGAGTCAACGTCATTGCCGTTACCGGCTGGTGGCTGGAGATACCCCGTATGCTCTCCGGCGTCTCGGCGGACCGCTTTGCCCGCGCCTTCATCCGTGAAATTCGGGAAGGCATCGCCGGTACAGATATCACGGCCGGGCTTATCAAGTCGGCCAGCGATATGTCCGGCGTAACGCCGGACGGTGAGGCCGTTCTGCGCGGCGCGGCACGTGCTCATCTTGAGACCGGTGTCCCCATCATGTTCCATTCCTATGCTCCCGGGCAGGTGGGCAGGCAGCAACTGGCCATTCTTAAGGAAGAGGGTGTTGACCTGAGAAGGGTAAAGGTAGACCATTCCAATGATACCACTGATGTTGAATACCTTACCTGGCTTCTGGAGCAGGGGTGCTATCTTGGCCTGGATCGTTACCCCGGAAGCAACGTCAGCCCGGAAGCGCGTACCAGGACGATGAAGGCTCTAATTGATGCCGGATACGAGGAACGTCTCCTCCCTTCCCACGACTGGTCATACGCCTGGGTCATCGCCGAAGCTTCACCGATGCCGCCGCAAGCCGAGCGGGAGAGGCGTAATCCCTATGGCTATCTATACCTGAAAGAAGTGGTCTTTCCCCAGCTGCGGGAGATGGGCGTTGCCGAGGCGACCCTGAACAGGCTCTGTGTTGATAATCCTCGCCGTTTCTTTGAGGGTTCCTAGTGTCCTGTCAGGTATTCGGTGGCCATGAGAACTGTTGATTTTGACTATTATCTTCCGCCCGAACTGATTGCCCAGACCCCGCTTGAACCCAGGGACCGATCGAGGCTGATGCTCCTCGACCGCCGTGACGGTTCAGTGGAGCACCGCACCTTTCCGGAAATAACCGGCTTCTTAAGGGCTGGAGATGTCATGGTATTCAATGACAGCCGGGTGATTCCCGCCCGCCTGGAGGGTAGAGAGGTTGATAGTGGCGTCAAACTGGAAGTTTTACTGTTGCGGCAGCTTGAGCCTGGGCTCTGGGAGACGCTGGCCAAACCCGCTAAGCGGGTTAAGCCCGGCGCCAGGATCGAGATAATTGGTGTGAATGGTAACCGGCCGGGTGTCAGGATTACCGCTGAGGCAATCAGTGCGGGGGAAGGGGGTACCAGGCTAATCAGGTTTTCGGACGAAGCACGGCTGCCGGAACTGGGTAAAATCCCGTTGCCGCCGTACATTCATCTCCCCCTGAAAGACCCGGAGCGTTACCAGACCGTTTATGCCAGGATGGATGGCAGTGCGGCGGCGCCTACGGCCGGACTGCATTTTACCCCGGAACTGCTCGGCGATATCCAGAGTAAAGGCGTGCGATGTCTCTTTGTCACGCTGCACATCGGGCTGGATACCTTCCGTCCGGTCAGGGAGGACAATCCTCTTGAGCATCCTATTCACCGGGAGTATGGAGTAGTCAGCCGGGAAGTAGCGGAGGAGCTGTCCCGCGCCAAAGCGGAAGGACGGCGGATTATCTGTGTTGGCACGACTGCGGTAAGGCTGCTCGAGGCGGCTGCGCAGACCGGTATCTCTGGTGGAGTACCGCCTTTTTCCGGCTGGGTGGACCTCTTTATTGTGCCGGGACACCGTTTCCGCATGGCTGACGTCCTGATTACCAATTTTCACCTGCCCCGCTCAACATTGCTGATGCTGGTCAGCGCCTTTGCCGGTAGTGATTTGATCAATCAGGCTTACCGGGAAGCTATTGCCCGGCAGTACCGTTTCTACAGCTTTGGCGATGCGATGCTGGTCATCTGACACTACACTTTCCAGTTCCGACAGGATATCCGCATCTCGTTTTGCTTTGTAAATAGCATTAGTTTACCTATTTCATGCTATTCCGGCTCCGTATCAGGTACGGGATAAACTCCATTCGGAATCCAGCCGTGCCCACCCCAACTGGATACCGACTCCCGTCGGTATGGTTATCGGGCATACTAACGAAGTGTTAGAAACACTAGTTGGGAGGCCCGCCACTTCTTCAGATACACGGGTTAATATTTGGGGATGGCCGAGGCTGGTGAGAATAGGGACAGTCCGCCCGGTACAGGATAGCGGGAAATACGTAGAATCACGTATTTACAGCGGGAAAGCAAATTTGTAATATTATTTTTATAATTAAGAAACCTTCGTTAGCTACGTTGTAAAAATTCGGTTCAATCTCAAGAGCGGTGCAGCGTTTCCGGTGCGTGAGCGTGTTTTAAGCGGTGACCAGTCCATCCGGTCACCGCTTAACTCTCTCAACGCTTGCGATTGCGGTCGGGTTGTCTATACTTTCGGGGAAGAAGGAGGAGAGAATGATAGCTCAGTTATTAAGACTAATGGATGATTCAGACCTGGATGGGGTATCGGCATTAGTGAAGAATGAGATAACCAATGGAGGTCAGGCATGGGAGGTCCATTTGGGCCTGTTCCCGCTGGTGCAGAGAGCCTTGAACCCGCCCTTCATTAACCCTCATTTGCCCAAGGTTTACCGGATTTGCCGGGAGTTCCTGCCTTACCTGTCAGAAGATGATATTCCGGCTCTGGTCCGGCTGGAAATAATGGAGTATACCAGGCGACCCAAGTCCGAAGAACTACCGAAAAGCGCTGTCCGGAATTCGTCCGTTTCCTTTCCGGAAATAGAGGCCGCAATCCGTGGCGGTGACCGTGAAAGGGTCACGCCTTTTCTTTCCGCTTTCCTGGAACAGCAGGGAGAAGCCGAGTTATCCCGCAATCTATTGCTTCTGGGTAGCGGATACATGGGGCACTCACTGGGTCACTCCGTATCCTGCACCGCCTTCATCCTCCTGGAGATGATGGAGCGCTCTGACCTTGACCCCTGGCCGGCGCTGGCGGCGCTGGCTGATTACTTCTGCAAGGGTCAGTTTCATACCACGCCTCCCCTGAACACGGCGGCAGGACTTCCCACAGAGGAAAGTCTTGATCACTACCTGTTGATAGCTACCAGTGGCAGCGGGATCGTCAACCTGCACCACACGATTGCCCGCTATGCCATTGAGCGGGTACGGCATCTTCTGAGCCAGGCGGAATACGCTCATATGATTGCCCGCTGGATTGAATTTATCGGTACCAAGAGCGTCGAGACGCGTCTTTCGATTTCTCCGGAAGAAACGGTGACTGATTATGATGCTTTCTATCAGCTGTTCTCAAAACAGACTGAGATGCCGGTACTTTCCTGTCTGGCGGGAATGCTTTCTTCGGCGAAAGGTCGACAGCGGATAGGGCGTTATCTGGTCAAAGGGGTGTGCGACCTCTATCAAGGAGATTATGACCCTCACTTCCTGACCGGCCTCGGGTCTGCTCTCTGGGTTGTCAGCCAGTACTGGAAGCAGGAGCCAATAGCCATGAATGCCCTGCGCCAGTACCTGAACTACTTCTTCACACAGCGGATTTATTGAAGTGTGGTTGGGATGAAGCATGACTTCGACATGAGCCATGATTCAACCCGGAGCAATGACCACCTTCACATACGGGACGCTTGTCCCGATGAGCTGGATGAGGTATCACAGTTGCTCAAAGACGCCTACCGGCAGTACCAGAGTTCAATCCCGTCACGGGTCTGGGAGACTTACCTGGAAGATATAGTGGATGTGCGGGGTCGACTGGAAAATGCCGAATTGCTTGTTGCCGAACTGGATGGACGACTGGTGGGCACCGTCACATTGTACCTCAGAGCCTCAGACTCGTCAGGGGAAGGGTGGCCCGGAGGTTGGGCAGGAATTCGCCTGTTGGCCGCTCACCCGGCCTACCGGAACCGGGGCATCGGTCACGCACTCATGGAAGAGTGTGTTCGCCGCTGCCGCCGGCAGGGTATTACTACAATTGGCTTACATACTACGGAACTTATGGACATTGCCCGCCGGATGTACGAACGGATAGGATTTGTGCGTGCGCCGGAATTCGACTTCTACCCCAGGCCCGGGGTGACCGTGATGGCTTATCGTCTCGACCTCAAATACTGAGCGTCTTTGGCGGCCATAATACAGTGTGCTCCATATTGACGGGGGGTCAAAAATCAGGCAGTGGTAAGATTGTCCGCTACTCACCCCGGAGTGTCACAGATTTGTAATATTTCCGGAGACAATTTTATAACTTGTTGATGACTCATTTTGTATAATCTGAAACATGTATGAAGGGAAAATGGGGAGCTGTTTTCGTTACTCAGCGGGAAACTGAGAGCAGGACAGGTGCTCAAAAAAGGAGGTAGTGCCATGGCTACTTATGTAATCCTCAGCCGCGTTTCTCCCCAGGCTCTTGAAGACCCCAAGGAATTCAAGCAGCTGGCGGAAAGGGTCTCGGCCAAGATCAAGAATGAATGTCCCGGTGTCGTCTGGAAGGAAAGCTATGGCACATTGGGGCGTTTTGACGTGGTGGATATAGTTGAAGCCGATAGCCCGGAGATGGTGGCCAGAGCGGTCATGATCCTCCGCACCTCCGGGCACGAGTCAACAGAGACGCTGCTGGCCACACCTTGGAAAGAGTTCCTGGCAAGCCTGTAGACCGGGTAGATAGCGCTGGTCAAAGGCAAAAGCCTGGATAGCGGTGCCTGTGCAAAGCGTTGAACTGACAACAGGTGGCAGCGCATCCGGACAGGAATTCTCGATGGTGTTATGCCCTTGATGTTAGCCTGCCCGGCATCTGCGCCGGGAGTTTTGTATGTGGAAGAGGGAGTGAGATGAGTTATGTATATTCCCTGCGTGAGGGCTTCACGGACAAATCTGAGCTGGGGAACAAGGGAGCGAACCTGGTTACGATGGTGCGGTTGGGGCTACCGGTCCCACTCGGTTTTGTGGTGTCAATCGAGGCATACAAGAGATGGGGGGAGACCGGTCTCCTGCCGGATGAGGCAATAGAAGGCGCTCTGGCGGCTCTTGAAGAAGAAGCCGGTAAGAAACTGGGGCAGGGACTGGAGGTATCCGTGCGCTCTTCCGCCCCGGTATCAATGCCGGGAATGATGGATACCGTTCTCAATATCAGCAACAAAGACCACATGGAAAGCGCCATAAAGCGTATCTTCGAGTCCTGGGATAGCCTCCGTGCCGTGGAATACCGCCGCATCAACAAAATATCGCCAACCCTGGGCACGGCGTCGGTAGTCCAGGCTATGGTCTATGGCAACAGGGATGAACGATCAGGAACCGGGGTTGTCTTCAGCCGGAATCCCAGCACCGGCGAAAACGGTCTTTTCGGCGAGTATATAATCGGGGCGCAAGGGGAGGAGCTGGTGTCAGGGGCGCGCACCCCCCAGCCGATAGCGACTCTAAGGTCGGAGATGCCTGAATGTTATTTCGAATTGGAGAGCATTGCCCGAAAGCTGGAGGCGCATTTCTGCGAGATGCAGGATATGGAGTTTACCGTGGAGTCAGGCAAGCTGTATATCCTGCAGACGAGAACCGGCAAGAGAAGCGGTCAGGCGGCGGTAAAGATTGTGGTGGATATGGTGAGGGAAAACATCATAACGCATGAAGAAGCCGTCATGCGGATAAGCGTTGAGGATATTCAAGGGATGCTTCATAAGCAGCTCAGGATGCCGGTGCTGCATCAGCCGGTTGCCAGGGGGCTTAATGCCGCGCCGGGGGCTGCCCGGGGTAAGGTCGCACTGGATGCGGCCGCCGCCCTGGATGAGTTTAGGAAGGGACTTCCCGTAATCCTGGTGCGTCCTGAAACCAGCCCCGATGATATTCAAGGAATCGCGGTGGCCAATGGCGTATTGACGCAGAAGGGTGGTCTTATTTCACACGCAGCTATTGTCACCCGTGGCATGGGTAAGCCGTGCATATGCGGGGCCGAGGGAATCAACATTGACCTTAAGGATAGGTCATTTGCCGTGAACGGTCTGGTAGTCAGGGAAGGTGATGAGGTGACTATAGACGGTACTACCGGCAGTCTTTACCTCGGGTTTCTGCCGCTGGAGGAGGCAAGCCTCAGTCCGGAGCTCCAGGAGCTTATGAACTGGATTGACGGTTATAAACGACTCGGCGTGCGAGCCAACGCTGACACTCCGGAAATGATAGCCCAGGCGATACTCTTCGGAGCTGAGGGCATCGGGCTGTGCCGGACGGAACGGATGTTCAATGCCCCGGAGGGACTATCGGCGATAAGGGAGTTCATACTGGCCGAGAATCCGCCCGGTCAGGCGGAGGCAATTGAACATCTGCGCGCGCTGCAGGTCAGGGACTTCATCAACCTTTTCAAGGAACTACAGGGAAAGTCAATTATCATTCGTCTCCTCGACCTGCCTCTTCACGAGTTTCTACCTCGCGAAGAAGAGGTTAAAGATGCCCGCGTGCTGCAAAGGATTATCGAACTCAGAGAAACCAACCCGATGTTAGGACACAGGGGCGTCAGGCTGGCGGTCACCAACCCCGAGATATATCGCATGCAGATTGAAGCCATAGAACGGGCGCGAGCTGAGGTACCGGTTGATGTCTCGATACTGGTGCCGCAGGTAGTCGCCGCTCAGGAAGCGCTCGCGGTCAAGAGCTTGCTCAAAGAATCCGACATGAAGATAGGGGTGATGATGGAGACAGTCAGGGCCTGTATGAGGGCCGGTAATCTTGCCACCGAGGTGGATTTCTTCTCCTTCGGCACCAATGACCTGACCCAGGCAGTCTTCTCCTTCAGTCGTGAAGACGTAGAGAAGAAATTCCTCTCTACCTATCTGCAACTGGGCATCCTGCCGGATAATCCCTTCGAGGTACTTGATTTTAAGGGTGTCGGCCAACTGATGGAGACGGCCATATTCTGGGCAAGACGGGCAAGAAAAGACATCGAAATCGGGGTGTGCGGTGAGCAGGCTGGTGAGCCAGTGTCAATCCGCTATCTTAATGATATCGGCGTCAACTATGTAAGCTGCAGCCCTTTCCGCATACCGGTAGCCAAGCTGGTAGCAGCCCAGGCGGCTATTGGGCAGAAAGGGGGCGCTCCTGAAGTGCCCTGTGGCTCTTAGAATAGGGCATGAAGCGGCGCGGTATATAGAACTCTCTTCCCGCCGGTGTAAACACGTAATCATTCATGTTTCCCGGCCCTGGCGTAGCTCTAAGGGCTTGTTGCCGGGAAATGAACGGGCTGTCAGCAGCGTTAATATCTCTGATGTATAGGGTATTATTCGGTTTTGGTTGGCGGTGTCATTGCGAAACCATTCCGACGAAGTCGGAAGGCGAAGCAATCTCAGAGATTGACACGAGCTTCGCCCTCGCAATTACAGGGAGACCTTTTGGACAGACTCTTCAGTGTCCGGATATGCTCATGTTCTGGATGCCGACTTTCGT
>JAUYMF010000110.1 GCA_030698765.1 Dehalococcoidales bacterium | reverse complement strand
GGACCATAGCAGATATAACCGGCAATAGCCGAATCAACCTCAGCTACCAGTGTATAATACCCTGAGCTTGCGGGGTCATGCAAGCAGGCATTGATCACTTCCTCAGCCACCACCACTTCAGGCGGTTTGAATTCGGGTGTGTGCCGCAGTATCTCCATCAGGGCCGGTTTGTCTTTTACTGACATACGGCGAACCTCGCTTCTCATAGTACCCATCCTCTAATGCCAGTTTTACAATCTTTTCGATAAACTGGTTGTAAGTCATGCCAGCCGCCGCTGCCTGCCGTACTGCCCCTGAACCCGGAGAAATATCAGGGTTAGGATTAATCTCGATAACCTTTATTTGTCCCGCCTCATCCACCCGCAGGTCTATTCTAGCATAGCCCCGGCAGCCCAGGAAGCGGAAGGCAGCCTGCGCCAGTCCGGAAAAGCACTCCCGCTCGCCGGCGGTAATTTCAGCCGGACAGACCACTCCGGTACCATGAAAGTAAGGGCTATCAGCCTCCCATTTAGCCGCAAAGGTGAGGATTCTGGGTATCCCCGGCGGCAGCGAATAGATTATCTCAGACACGGGTAGTACGCTCTCCGAGGAGTTACCCAGAACGGTAATACTGAATTCGCGGCCATCGATGAACTCCTCCACCAGGGCGCTACCGCCATAAGTTTCGCTCACTGCCTTCACCTGTTTTTCCAGCGAAGTGAAATTGTTGACCACGCTCCGTTCGCTGACACCATGGCTGGCATGTTCGCCCCGTGGCTTGACAATACACGGATATTTAAGCTGGAACATATGCATTATCCGGGGGTTGAGCACCTGGAAATCCGGTGTCGGGATCCCGGCGGCCTTCATCATCGCCTTTACTTTGGCCTTATCTATCGTCAGCTTCAACACACTTCCATGACAGCCGGTACAGGCTATCCACATCTCTTCCAGGGTTTCGGGAACCAACACTTCCGTCTCAGGATAGCCGCAAAAACCCTCAAAAAGGTTAAAAACCAGGTCTACATCCAGAGAGTTGAGGTCTCTTCTGACCCGCTCCACGGGTGGTGACAGCGGCACCCGGACCGCGTAATAACCAAGCTCAAGTAAAGCCTGGTACACCGCGTCTACCGACTGAAGAACGTCAACCACGGCTTTCGTCTCACCGGTGGCGTCATAGCGTGAAGGGCACGGTTTGTTGTAGACGATAGCTATACGCGTACGCATTGCGGGTACCTTCCCAGGGCGCTATCCAGCACGGCGCATATCAGTTCCTGATGCGCCCGGCCCATCTTTTGAGCCATAATAACCAGGTCACTGTGAGTCCCCAGACCGGGCAAAGGGTTTACTTCCAGAAAATAGGGTATCCCTTCCCGGCTGACCCTGAAGTCCAGCCGGGCAAAATCACGGCACCCCAGCGTCTTAAAAACCTTGAGACTGGCCGCCGATATCCTGTCCCACACCGCTTCGCCGACACGGGCAGGACATTCATAATCAACCAGGACTTTCCAGTCCCTTTTTACCTCCACTGAGTAGACAAAGAACGCCTCATTTCTCCGTGACAGGACACGCATCAGTCCCACCACTTCCGGCGGGGAGTTGCCCACAATGCCCACGGTAATTTCATCCCCGGCGATGAACTCCTCCACCATCACCGGCTGACAGTACAGGGATAACAGTTTTCGCGCCATCGCAGTGACCTGCTCCGCCGTATGCGCAATTGAATCAAGGCGGATACCTTTACTCGAACCTTCATAGGCCGGTTTGATAATAGCCGGAAAGGGAAAGTCATTCCAGGATATCCGGGCAAGCTCTTCCCCATCAGTGATTACGCGCCACTCCGGGGTAACAATACCGTCAGCGACCACCAGTTTCTTGGTAACCGCTTTATCCAGGCAAATTGCCAGGCACTGAGGGTCCGAGCCGACGTATGGTATATCCAGCATCTCCAGGATAGCCGGCACCTGAGCTTCCCGGCTGCGGTAGCTACCCCTGCCCTCAGCGATATTGAAGACAATATCCACCTTTTCGCGCCGGATATTGTCCAGAAACACGCTGCCCCCACCCAGCATGATGACCGAATGGCCCCTGACTCTCAGCGCCGCCGCTATCAGCTCTACCGTAGCCGCTGAGTCATACTCCTCAAGGGCATCATCGGGGCCGCCCCCTTCTACCGGTATCGCTTCCTTAAGATCATACGCTAATCCTATGCGCATCAGGGACTCCTCTATGGTTATATTTAGACGCAGCCTCATCGTGCGGCTCTACCGCCGTTTTCACCACCGGGACCTTGGCGAAGAGATCAGAGCAGGTTGATTTTCCGGGGTTCCGGTAGTGAAAAATATCTCCCCGGTAGTTCCTCAGTAGTAACTCATCTTCACTTTGCCCCAGTATGTAGTCCGGCTGCAAGGGTACTTTGCCTCCACCGTCAGGAAGGTCAATAACAAAGGTAGGTATTGCCAGCCCTGAGGTGTGCCCCCGCATCCCTTCGATTATCTTCACCCCGACCGCTATCTCGGTACGCAGGTGCTCTGTCCCCTGCACCTCATCACACTGGAACAGGTAATACGGCCGCACCTTTGTCCTGAGCAGACCCTGGCATAGTTTTAGCTGGGTCTCAACGGTATCATTGACTCCGCGCAGCAAGACGGACTGGTTATTGACCGGAATACCACTGCGCAGCAAACGATCACAGGCCTCAGCCGCTTCCGAGGTTATCTCACGGGGGTGGTTAAAGTGGGTATTCAGCCATATTGGGCCATACCGGGATAACATGGAACACAACTCCGCATCTATCCGCTGGGGCAATACCACGGGGAACCTGGTACCAATACGTATTATTTCAATATGTTCTATTCTTCTTACCGCTGATATGATTTCCTCCAGACGGCAGGTAGAAAGCGTCAGTGGGTCACCGCCGGAAATGATAACGTCCCTGATACCCTTATTACGACGTAAATATTCCAGCATGGCTCCAATCTCATCGGGGGAACGCACCCAGCCGCCGTGCCGCCATTCCCGCTTACGGGTACAGTGACGGCAGAGCATGGGACAGATATCGGTAAGCACCATCAGCGCCCTGTCCGGATAGCGGTGCACCAGGCCGGGAACTACGGAGTCCTCCTTTTCCGCCAGCGGGTCCTCCATCCCTATTGTCCCCATGGTCATCTCCATGATGGAGGGTACCGCCTGTTTCCTTATCGGGTCATCAGGATCATCAGGGTTGATTAGTGAGAGGTAATAAGGGGTTATCGAGAGGGGGTAGCGCATGGTCACCAGCCTGAGTTGCTTCAGATCTTCCGGTGATAACGGGATAAACTTTTTCAGCTGGTCAACCGTGGTAATTCTATGCCGGAAATGCCACTTCCAGTCATTCCAGGCACTATCCGGGATATGCCTGGAAACCCGGTACCGGCTCGTGGTTCCTGTACCGGGAGGCTCATCCTCAAGCCCAGCCGCAATAACCGGGTGGCCTGGAGGTTCTCCTTCAGTATCATTTTGGTTACCGTTCTCCATTGGATGTTCCACAGGTCGGGATACAGATTGATTCTTGATGGCCACTGATGTTGCTTTCACTCTCCCTTTCTCTCCATTCTTTGATTCCCGGACAATACCTGCCTGGACGAAGTCACGGCTGAGTAACTACTTGTAATAACCTTATATTTCTGTTATATTATTTAGGAATTTTATTTCATAAATAAATTATACATCGTAACTTCCGCTTGTCAATAGGCTTTAGATTATTTTTTTCGGGGGAAAAATAGTTTATTTGATGAGGAAAATTTCAGTAAGGAGGTGCCAGTGTGCCGGGATGGAAATTTCTTACCAATCATGCCCTGGTGTTGTGTTTAATCGCCCAGCAGTCACGTATTACCGGCCGGGATATTTCCTCAACGCTAGGCATCACGGAAAAGGCAACGCGCAATATCATCGCTGACCTTGAGGCTGATGGCTACGTGACCAAGAAAAAGGAGGGGCGCCGTATCAAGTACAGGATTAATCCTGACCTGCCGCTACGCAGTGAGACACAACAGAACAAGGCTATCGGCGACCTGCTGGAGGTACTCGGGTGGAGAAGGCGAAAAAAGCCAGCGCAGAAACCGGTTCTAAAGGAAGTCTCCTAAGTAAATAGCCTGAATTAGACCAGATGCCTCCCTGTCATCCCCCACCCTTAGAGTTAAACGCCACCCGCTATTGGGTCTTCTTGAAGAAGATAACCAGCGCCCCGCCCAGCAAAACAACCGGTACCAGAAAAATCCATAGCTGCGCTGAAGTCTTGCGCCGCGGTACATCAGCGGCCACTGGCTGTACCGGCGGGGCCACGCGTGGCTGCACGGCGGTTTCAGAAGCAGGCTCGGAGGCATGTTCCTGGACAGGCGTCACCCCCAGATAGACCAGAAAGGTCAGCACCTTCTCATTATTCTCCTCATCAGCCTCGATAATTTTGTCCAGGGAGTCGACAATCGCCTTTACGGCGTGGGGGCCGGCCTCGGCGGTCCAACCGAAGGTCACGTTATCAGCCGCCCCCGGCTCCAGTGATCCAATGGAAACCAGAGCCAGATAGGTATCATCGATATAGTAGGCCAGACGAACGGAATCCGCCCTGAGACTACCTTGATTTTTTACCGTTATCGTAAAAGTCATGTTATCGCCGGCTGAAGGGTTCAACGGTGACCGAGCTATCCCCTGGACAACAAGGTCAGCAGGGGGAGGATAGATTACCGTCGCCTCATTATTGGTCTCATTATCTTCAGCAACTACCGAGTTGGCATCGGCAACTACCCTGAGGAAATGCGTGCCCGCCTCAACAATCCAGCTGAAGGTCCTGTTTTCGGTTGCGCCATACGCCAGCGACCTGACAGGGACCAGAGTCACGAGAATATCATCTACATAGTAAGCGACGTGGAAGTCACTGGAGATACCCTGCCCCTGGTTTTTAATAATCACACCAAGGGACATTTTTTCACCCGGCGATGGTTCCGGCGGTGACCAGGCAATACCCTGAATAACGAGGTCAGGCGGAGGAGCATCCGAGAAGGTTATCGTCTTCTCATTGTTGCTCTCATCACTCTCAACAACCCTGTTCTGAGGATCGATAGCTGCCTTAACAGCATGGGAACCTGTATTAGCCGACCAGGCGAATGTCTTCGTCACTGAACTTCCCGCAGCCAACGCCTGAACATCCTGAGACTCACTATAGAAGTTACCAACATAGAGTTCCAGAATGGAGGAACCCGTCCCGGCTTTCCCCTGGTTCTTTATGGTGATACTGAAAGTCACCGTTTCGCCGACTACCGGTTCGTCCGGTGACCAGGTAATACTCTGGATGATGAGGTCAGGGGCAAGGGTGGGGAGGGTTACCATCTTTTCATTATTGCTCTCATCACTCTCAATAACCCTGTCGTACAGGTCAACAACCGCCTTAATGCTATGAGTGCCCGCCTGGGCAAACCAGTTGAAGGTCTGATTTACAGTCCCACCGGGGTCTATTGGAGAAATGGTGGCAAAATCCAGCCGGTCATCATCAACAAAGAAAGCTACGCTGGAATAGTCCGCCTTACCGCTCCCTTGATTCATGATCGTCACCGTGACGGTCATGTTATCTCCTTCAACCGGAGATTCCGGAGACCAGGTTATCGATTGGACAATGAGGTCGGGAGGTATGGTTACTACGGTCACCGTCATATCATTATTGTAATCATCAATTTCCGGAATCCAGTTCCCCTCGTCAACAATTACCCTGAAAAGGTGAGAGCCGGATTGGGCTGTCCAGGTGAAGGTCTTCACTGCCTGGCCGCCCGGCTCTAAACCCGGCACGGACTGCTCTTCTTTGAAACTAGCGTCAACATAGAAAGAAACAAGAGAGGAGAAGGATTTAGCATTACCCTGGTTTTTTACGGTGACAGTGAAGGTTACATTATCACCCTTTGACGGACTTAACGGTGACCAGGTCATCGCCTCGATAACGAAGTCGGGATTTGAAGTTGATACCTGAAACTGCCCCACCCCGGTAATCTCATCACTTCCGGCTGTGTTCCTGCCGGGGGCAGCCAGAGCCGGTGGGTTCAGGGTGAAACCGGATGCTCCTGAGTATCCCAAACCGGACACCAGCAGCATCCCCACTATTACCGCAAGTACTTTCTTTATCATCTGGAATCTCCGGCGTGAGCCGTTCAAATTACATGATAAGTATTGCCCCATGATTAGTCAACGAGCCAAAAGGATAAAAATGATAAAATTACCCTGCCTTGAAGGATAGGAATGGAGGAGCTAAAACGAGGAATACGGCGTTAGAGCGAGCTCAAGATACGCGGCGCTCAGCCAGAAGTGACATTAAGAGGAAAGCAGCCCTATGGAATTATAACCTGGGTCTGGGCATCAATCCCGCCTTCTCGACAAGCTCCGGGACAATCTCTTCCCAGCCCACCGCCATGATGTGAATGCCATGAACCCCGGGAATCTGCTTGATCTGCTCGATAATCTCGAGGATGATTTTTATCCCTTCTTCCTTGGCCGTGTCTTTGGCGGCCGCCATCCGGGTAATAATCTCATCAGGCACGCTGACCCCGGGGACCGAGTTCTTCATGTAACGGGCCATGCCGGCCGAGCGGATGGGGATCACGCCCGCCAGGATATGCACCTGCTTGTCCAGGTCGCGGTCAGTAACCATCTTCATGTACCGCGCAAACTTGGCCACGTCATAGACCGCCTGCGTCTGAATAAAGTCAGCGCCGGCCTTAATCTTCTTGGCTAAGCGGTCCACACGGTACTCAAAGGGGTCAGCGAAGGGGTTGGCCGCCGCGCCGATGAAGA
>JAUYMF010000109.1 GCA_030698765.1 Dehalococcoidales bacterium | reverse complement strand
TGTCGTGGGTGTAGTTGGAGTTGTCGGTGTGGTCGGAGTCGTCGGACTTGTCGGTGTGGTTGGCGTCGTCGGTGTAGTCGGAGTTGCAGGTGTGGTCGGTGTGGTCGGAGTAGTTGGCGCATTAGGTGTGACGGGTTCCTCAGGCTGGCAGCCAGAGACCGCCGTCAACAGCAGTAATAATGCAACCGCCAGGTAGACGACAACCCTCTTCTTTCCTGCGAGTTGTTTCCAGTTCATATGGTAAACCTCCTCTTTTCTCCCAATTTTATTCCAAAATACAGTCTATATCCGTGCTGTCATCAATAAAATACGTAATCATACTTAAATATTGCTGCGCAATACACCCGGAAAGGAGGGAATTCCGCTTTCACCATTACAAGTCTCACATAGTAATGCGGTCTGCCCGCCCGCGAACCTATGCTTTAATTAATGAACAAATTACGATTGAAATTAACATCTTGCTAAGAGCTTGCAATTGTCGGCGGAAACAGGTAAACTCACCCTTAGCCATGAAGATTGTACGTTTTGCCGTTGACCGGAAAATCAAATACGGGATATTGAAAGGCCAGTCGATTCAGGCTATTGAAGACAAGCCTTTCCGCCAGATCAAAACCGTTGACGACCGTTACCAGTTAGGCGAGGTCAAGCTCCTGTCTCCCTGCGTGCCGTCCAAGATTGTGGCACTGGGGCTTAATTACCATAGCCACGCTAAAGAGATGAACGTCCCCATACCTGACGCCCCCCTGCTTTTTATCAAACCGTCAACCGCCGTCATCGGCCCTGAGGATAATATCAATTACCCGGCTGCCTCGGAGCGGGTCGACTATGAGGGAGAACTGGCGGCGGTAATCAAGAAGCCCGTGTGGCGGGTATCCGAAAAAGAGGCGCTGGACTACGTACTGGGCTACACCTGTTTTAATGATGTTACCGCCCGTGACCTGCAGAATCGGGATGGTCAGTGGACGAGGGCCAAGGGCTTTGATACCTTTGCCGCGGTGGGGCCATGTATTGAGACCGAGCTTGACCCGGCGAATACCGAACTGGAGACCTACTTAAACGGGGAACTCAAGCAGAAGGGAAACACCAACGACCTTATCTATTCTCTCACGACGCTGATAAATTTTATTTCTCACGTGATGACACTGCTGCCCGGTGACATTATCGCTACCGGTACTCCCAGCGGCATCGGCCCGATGTATCCCGGTGATACGGTTGAGGTGAAGATCAAGCCGATAGGCACGCTGAGAAACTACGTCGTCAAAAACGGTGGCTAAACCACAACATGCCTCCTGACTGAAAACCGGGAGCGCTATCTACACCTTTATTTTTTGCCCGGCCAGGGTAGTTGTCGTGCCCGCGCTATTGACCAGAAAATCAATAGTATCATCGGCAGGGTTGATGTGACACGGTTTCAGTTCAGCCAGGTCGGCGCCGGAAGCCTGTTGTCTCTGCTTATAGCGTTGAAATGTATTCTCCGGAAGCAGGGTAACTTCCAGCGGTCTCAAACTGGTAAATGATTCCAGCTCAGCGTAGGGCGTATCCAGTTCCTTAAGTTTCTTATGGATGCGGTTGGCTACCTGCTCGGCGGAGACATGCCCGTTGTTCCTGAGCTCAATATAAAGGTGCAGCGCCGGTTTATCCTTGACCTCTTTGCGCGCTGTCCAGTCTTCGTAGTCCAGCCCGGCGTTTTCTATTGCCTGCCAGATAATCTTTTCGGAAAGACGGGTAAAACCGGCAATATCAATCTGGTCATCAACCCGGGAGAGAAAGACCATCTGCGGTATGTCTATATTCAGCTTTTCATTACGCAGCGCCGTTATTTTTATGAGGTGCCCCACCCTGTACCTGACGAACGGACCTCCGTGTAAACTGGTGATAACCAGTTCATAGTTACCCGGCACAAGTTCATTCATTAACAGAGTAGCCGGTTGATATGCCGGTTCTTGCCGGGACCGGATGCTTTCCTTTTCCGGGATGAACTCAAAGAAATTCAGATGCGGGATAAAGGTCATCCCTTCGTGATCCCAGGTCTGCGTGGCAATCAGGCTGGCCTCGGTACAGCCGTGGAATTCCAGCGGCTCCCGCCCCCACATTTCCTTGATTTTTTCTTTGTAGATGGAGCTGTCCATACCAAATGTAATCAAGCTCTTTAATGTCCATAAATCCTTGGGCAGGAGAAGACGGTGGGCCAGCTTGCTCTGCACCATTCCCCGAAGTAGGCGGGACATTACCCTGGGCCTTTTCAGCATAGCTTTGACATTGGCGTTGTTGCTTTTCTGGCTGAAGCGGTCGCCGATGGCCAAGGCGACACTGGAAAGGGCGATGCATATATCCATACCTTCAGACAGGGCTAACTCAAACCCCCCCTGCATCCTTTCCTCGAAGGACATTTTCTCCGCTTCTTCCACCGGCGGCAGGAAATCAAACAGGGAATGGGGAAACACGTGCGCCATAGTTCCGGTGGCGTAGGGCGGGGGAGCCATTCCATATAGGACTTTGTCACGCTCCTTCAAGGTAATTTCATTTCTGCGCTGGCAACTGGACAAGAACAGCAGCGCAAATATCAGCAGCTCTATCTCTCTGAGTTGCTCGGTGGTTACCGGCGCCCAGCGGAAAGTATACTCGCCGGATTTACCGGATGTATACTGCCACAGGGCCGGTTTCCCGGGTAACGTATCATCCCTCCGATCGAGGAGATAAGGGGCGTAGTCCTCATAAGTGGTCAGGGGGACTTGCGCCCGGAGTTCCTCCGGGTTACGGGGACTGGCCCCATTCAGGATATAGCGGCCCAGCTCGCATTCCTCGAGAAGCTCGAGCTGTTCCCGGACGAGCCGCCGCTGAATTTTCATAAAATCATCAAGGCTCAGGTCAATAAAACCGCAGCACCTCTGCCACGCCTCTTCATTTCTACCCTGTTTAATCAGGTCAACTATTGTTGTCATTCCTTTTACCCCCAAGACAGAATTCAGGCTCTAAACTGCTGTTTCAACGAATTGACGAAAGCGTTCAGGCTCCGCCGGTTCGGTATCAGCATCGGTGTTTCCCGCCGGTATTTGTCGTATTCTTCAAACATTCTGCCGAACAGGAATTTGTCCTGCCAAATGGTCAGGGCGATATCCATCAGAATGAAGATCGGCGCCGCTATCAGCAAAAGACGGGACCTTGAAACCAGGACGAGTGAGAACATAGCAAGGGTGAACCAGTGCACTCCCGGATGCCTGACCATGGCATACAGCCCTGTGGTTACCAACCGGTCGCTGACGCCGGCGGCGATGTAGGTCTTGCGGAAGGGAAGGTTGATAAACAGGGAATATATCAGCAGCAGGCAAGATACCGCCAGCAATGCCCAGCCGATCCTGACAGTCCACAAGGGGAGCGCCATCTCGTCTGACCGGAGCCACGCCATCACCATCGCGTAGACCAGGAGGCCGCTGCCCGAAAACCAGATGAATGGCTTTAGTCCGGCCAGCTTTTTCCAGGAAACTATGTCGAAGATGTGCAGTAGCAGGAAACCAAGGCAACCGATAGCTATGTAAATCATAGTATCTCTCTGTTTCAACTATGGCAGGTTGCCCCGGCAATGGGAAGGGATTGTATTCTAGAAAATAGTTCTATCAGAGGTGAGGTTTACCTGAGGAAGGGCTGGTGAATCGAATCAGCAGTATCCTGATTAGCGGTGTTTGGCTTGACTGGCGGCACTGAAGGCCTGCAATTTCTGGCTGAGCTCTTCAAAAGCCTGGTCTTGCGGTTGTTTACCCAGTTCCAGTCCATAGCTGATGAAGAAGTCCAGGAAATTGCGCAAGAGTTCTCGGGTCCCTTGCTGGAACTCGTTGAACTCTTCCTTGGTGATATAGTCCTGCTTGATGGCGTCTTCATTCAGACACTTGTTGACCAGAAAATCAATAAACTCCGAGGAGCTCATGTCACCACGGTTTTCCTCGATTCTTCTGGCCACGTCAACGTCAATTATCAGCATCCTTTTCTCAGACATAAGCCACCTCTTCTAATATTATTTCGCTACTATCAAAAAAAGGGCGACCGGGAGAACTATCTCTCCAGGTTACCTCTTAAACATAAACCTGTCTATCCAGTGCAAAACCACCCTCAGTTTTCATCCCAGCCAAGCATTTCAGTAACACTTTCTATACTTCTGAGCAGTTTCAGGCCGTTATCAGTTACCTGATAGGTTACTACCGGATTGCCCACTTCCACTTTGCTAATAAAGCCGTGGCTCATCAGGAACCCGAGATACTTCTGTATCTGGCTGTAGCTCATGTTCGTACTATACATAATCTCTGTCTTGCCGGCGCCGTTTTCCCCCACCCTCAACATATCAGCTATTATTTCAAAGTTAGACCTTCTGTTATTTAGCTTCATCCCCGTCACCTCCCTGCCTTTTGTTTAACCGGGATAGCCGTCCGGGCACTCAATCTCGATTACCTCTACTCCCAGGGTTCATTCCGCGCTGTTTGCACCTCCCGGCGCCCCAAGTTGACCCTTTTAGCCCGGAAACTTTATCCTTTAGAATCCCGATAATACTGGTTCAGGGACTATCTGTCAAGGGGTCAGACCACTGGGAAAACCGGAGAGGTTTATGCTTAAGGCATAAGGATAATTCCGGAATCAGGAGGGTATTTGCCACTGCCGAAGTTTTGATAAAGGGAACCCGTTTGTCAGCGCCGGTTTCAGGATGGTCAGCGGATAAGTTCATGATTTTCAATCAGCAGCATCCGGATATCTTCCATATCTTTTACCCTTCGCCTTAAGTAACAATGACAGGTCAACTTTCATCCCGGCTGGTAGAAAGCAACCTGTCATGATGGTGGTGACCGTTGACATATATTTGGCTATTCATAGCTCAGCTATCGTAGTCCAGTTTTATGGTGGAGGTAAATAGCCCGTTAGTATCCCGACAATAGGCAATCAGTCCTGCTAACCGCTTACAGCGGAAAGGTTTACAGTGTCCTGCTCTGGAGAACAGGGATCTCCTTTTAGTATGAATGCTGTTGCGTCACGGGGTGGGTTGGCAGCCGGGAATCGCCGGCCATAATCCAGCCGTGGCGTACTGCCAGGAACACGGCATGAGTCCTGTCATTTGCGTTGAGCTTGCGGAGGATGTTACTGACGTGATTTTTGATTGTTTGCTCGCTTATTTCCAGTATGGAAGCAATTTGTTTGTTTGAGTTACCGGCAGCAACATGATTTAAGACCTGCTTTTCCCGTTCGGTGAGGATAGCAGTTATAGTGTCGGCGGTTCTTTTATGGGTACCGTACAGGCTCTGGAATTGTCTTAAGATATACTCACTAACCCTTGGTTTGGCAAGTAGGCTTTCACTGATGAGATATTCACCGTGAAAGACCTGTCTGATTGCACCGGTCAGTTCTTCCGCGGTTATGTTTCTGTCCAGATAGGCTACGGCGCCGCTTTTAACAATCTCAAGGAGTTGCTCATCATCCGGGTCGGAGGTCAGTATTATTATCCTGGTAGCAGGGTAGCGCCGGACAATCTCCCGGGCTATGTCCAGCCCTCTGAGGGAAGGATAATCAATATCCAAAAGCATGACATCAGGGGGGATAGCTTCCGTTAGCGCGGCTAAGTTCTGGTCAGGAGAGGTATGGAATACTTCAATATCCGGCTGCTGTGACAAAGCGTAGTGAACCCCAATTCGGAAAAGAGCCTGTTTATCAACTAGCGCCACCACTATCTTGTCCATAATATCATTGCCTGCTCAACCGGGTGCGGCTAATTGTCATACATTACTCGAATTTTTAAAACTGAACTCGAAAAGAAACTCGAAACGCCACTTGGCTATAATTTTGCCATAATATAGTCATTTTGTCAAATTAGCTGTTGCCTGACTTTCAATTACAGATACCATTGACAAATTTTATGTGAACTTGTATTCTGGGACTAGCTTTTTTGGTACCTGAGTTTTTAGAAATGTAAATACTGACCGGCGCTACAATTCACGAATTTGGATGGCGCCGGGAGTAACTAGCAGGTGGTATCGTTCTATGTTTGATTGGTTTAAGCGGTTGACAGGCAAGAATAAACAGAAGCAGAAACGCGTGGAAGCAGAGGAACGGAGTAATAATCAGGCGGCGCAGGCCCGTTCTCCACAAGGAACTTCCGAATCCCTGCGTTCGCTGCTTAAGACGGCGATAGCCGATGCCGAGCAGATAGTAACCAGTATCAAGATGAAGGCGCAAACAGAAGCTGAGACCGAAGCTGACAGAATTATCGCCCAGGCTAAACGGGAAGTTGAAGAGATAAAGACTAAAGCGGAAATTGATGCCCAAAAACAGGTTGAAGATCTCTTAGCGGAAGCTAAGAGGAAGGCGGAAATTACGGAGGTGGAGGCGAAACAGAAAGCCCTGCAATACTTGATCAGGGCCAGCGAGACATTACTCGGCACCTCTCAGGCAATCAAACCACCCCTTGAAATAGTGACGCCTGAGGATACCGGATTGAAATCCGTCAAAGCAGCTCAGGAGGTCGAAGAGAAATCCCGAAAATCTATTCTGCCCTGGAAGAGAACCGCTACCGATAAGACCGATAAGATGGAGGAGGCTCCTCCGTCACCGACAGTTTCCACCGAGGGACTGGCAGGAACTATTCAACAACTGGTAGAAGCTGCCATGTCTCAACCAGAACCCGCCGCTGAGAAAGCAGAGGTTCATCTTCCACCGGAAGTTTCCCGAAAGGAAGCAACAGAGCCTGCCGACCTGAGAATAACGGAACCCGCCCTGTCTCAGCAGGAGACTGTCATTGAGAAAGTGGAGGAGATTCCATCGTCACCGGAGGTTTACGCTCCAAAGGCAACCGAGGTTAACCTACCAAGAATGGGGAATCATCAATTGTATTCCGGCGAAGTGGAGCTGATTATAGCCCCATCGACGGAACTGAGGCTGGTTTCCAGGTTGTATAATTCCCTGCAAACGGTACCTGAATTAAGGATTCTCTATACCAGAGGCTCCTGGGACCAGGGAACCACGATAACAATCGTGCTGGAGAAACCAATTCCCCTGCTCGATACATTCCTGAGAGCCACTGATATTGAGATAACTCCGGAGCCGCTGGCGGAAGGGGTTGCAGCGCCGGGGAAATCAAGTTCCCTGTTCAGGGGAGAAGCCAGGGGAGTAAAAAAGAAGATAAAACTTAGCCTGAAAGATGCAAACTAGCCGGTGATGGTTGGTGTCCGGGGATATTGCTGGCGGTAGGTAGGACTAATCAGAGGAGTAAAGGACCATGGAGCCACCAAGAATAACCTTGCCTAAAGACCTGGGTGAGTTGCTGCTTGAAGCCAGGATGATTACCGAGGAGAAACTGAAACACGTCCGGGAACTACAGGCCAAGGATGGAGAAAAGATTGAGCGCATCTTGCTGCAGGAACGCTTGATTACGCCGCAGCAACTGGCGTTCTTTACCAGCCTGCAATTGCGGGTTCCCTTTGTCAACCTGAAGAGAGAGGGCGTTCGACCTAATGCCGTAGCCATGGTTCCTGAGCCGTTAGCC
Organism: Dehalococcoidales bacterium; assembly: GCA_030698765.1. Classification (NCBI taxonomy): domain Bacteria; kingdom Bacillati; phylum Chloroflexota; class Dehalococcoidia; order Dehalococcoidales; species Dehalococcoidales bacterium. Next base: position 5,351 of record JAUYMF010000109.1, on the reverse strand, counting down.
AGGAAATATAGTGTTATCCCGATTGATATCGCTGATGGTACGCTGGTAGTAGCCATGGAAGACCCGAGGGATATCGAGGCGCTTGAGGAGCTGGCCGCCCTGACACGGAAAAGAATAGAGCCGGTGCTCAGTACTTCTCAAGATATCCAGGAAATGATCGACCTGAATTACCGGGTCGGCGGTGAGATTGAGGAACAGCTAAGTCAAATCCCCACCCGCTACCGCAGCCCGCAGGTTAAAACGGCTGAGGCACGGGTTTCGGCGGAAGCGATTGCTCAAGCTCCCGTGGTCCGCGCCATTGACCTCCTCATCAAGCAGGCGGTAAGAGACCGGGCGTCTGACATTCATGTTGAACCCCAGGAGGACAGGCTGCGTGTCCGTTACCGCATTGATGGTATCCTGCAGGAGGTGATGTCCCTGCCTCTCAGCGTTCATCCTCCGTTACTTTCCCGGGTCAAAATAATGGCCGGGTTGAACATCGCCGAGCGCCGCCGTCCTCAGGACGGGCAGATTACCTTTGACATGGGAGATAGAGAGATTGATTTGCGGGTGGCGACCACCAATACCGTTTACGGGGAAATGGTGGTAATGCGGATTCTGGACAAGACCTTTGCCTTTCTTCCCTTACCCGAGATTGGCTTTCTCCCGGAGACCCTGGAGAGATACCTGAGGGTAGTAAAAAGTCCTTTTGGTATGATATTAATCAGCGGTCCCACCGGCGCGGGTAAAACCACTACCCAATATGCCACCGTCAATCAGCTTGATGCCGTGGGGCGTAATATCATCACCATTGAAGACCCGGTAGAATACCGCTTCGATAATATTAACCAGATGCAGGTCAGCCCGGCTACCGGACTGACCTTCGCCACCGGGCTTAGAGCTACGATGAGGCTTGACCCCGATGTTATTCTGGTCGGTGAGATACGGGACGCTGAGACAGCACAGATTGCCACCCAGGCATCCCTTACCGGACACCTAGTGCTTTCTTCGGTTCACGCTAATGATACGGTCAGTGTTGTCTTCCGCATGATAGACCTGGGCGTGGAACCGTTCCTGCTGGCTTCAGCCGTTGTCGGTGTCACCGCCCAGCGCATGGTACGCCGCGTATGTCCCTACTGTTCCCGGCCTACTCCGGTCAGTGTGGATGAGCAGATAGCCTATGAACAAGAGATGGGTGAAAAGAGGTCTGAATTTTTGGTTGGCGCCGGCTGTAATTTCTGCGCCAATACCGGCTATCTGGGGCGTACCGGCATCTTTGAAGTCATGGTGATGAGTGAGCCGATAAGAAGGCTGATACTGGGTGGCGGCAGTTCTGATGATATTCGTCAGCAGTCCACCAAAGAAGGTATGATCTCACTGTGGCATGATGGCATGATGAAGGTTAAAATGGGACTTACCACCCCCTATGAGGTAATACGTAACGTTTTCTCTATTGGCTAAGGAGACATTGTGGCGGGAATTACTGCGACTCCGTTAAAAACGAAAAAGCTGATATCTTATCGCTACCAGGCATCTACTATCCAGGGGAAGATAATCAAAGGTACCATCAAGGCTGTTGGCGAGATTGAGGCGGAGCGTCTTCTCATCGGGCAGGGCTACCACCCCCTGAACGTAGAGGTCGTTCCCTCTATGTTCAGCCTGGAAGAAGCTCTGCCTTCTCTTTTTCAGATCAAGCCCCGGGACGTGATTGTTTTCTCCCGCCAGCTGGCCACGCTGCTCAAGTCGGGTATTTCTCTGCTCCCGGCTCTCGAAATCCTGCAGGGGCAGGTAACTAATAGCCGGGCTTTCAAGAAGATACTGGGTTCCATCGTTGATGATATTGGCGCCGGGAGTTCATTTACCCAGTCCATTGCCAAGCATCCCAACGCTTTCAGTGAAATCTATTGCCGGACGGTTGCCGTGGGAGAACAGACCGGTAATCTGGAATTAGTCCTGAACCGGATGGGTGACTACCTGGAAAGACAGGGGGCCGTTGCCAAGAAGGTAAAAGGGGCTTTAACCTATCCCATGATGGTGCTGGGTGTTGGCCTGGTTGTGGGCGTTATCCTGATGGTGGTGGTCATGCCCCAGTTGCTGGGGATGTTCGAATCTCTGAATGTGGAGCTTCCTTTACCGACCAGGATTCTCATCGGCGTGACTGAAATCCTGACCGGATACCCGCTCTATTTCCTGATAGGCGGGGCGGCACTGGGTGCCTTGGCGCTCTGGCTGGTCAAGCAGCCTACCGGCCGGCGTTTACTTGACCGGGCGCGTCTGAAGGCTCCGCTTATCGGCCCGCCCACCCTGATGGGCGAGCTGGCCCGTTTTACCCGCACCATGTCGGTATTGATCGCCGCCGGACTGAGTTTACAGGAAATAATGGAGCTGATACCCCAGTCCAGCGACAACCGGATCATCCGTGACGCTTTGAACCGGGTGGGTGACGGGCTGGTATTGGGCGAGGGTTTGTCTGAGCCGATGTCCCGTATTGATATTTTCCCTCCCCTCCTTATCCAGATGGTGGCGGTGGGTGAAGAGAGTAATACTCTGGATTTCACCCTGGATGTGGTCGCTGATTTCTATGAAGTTACCGCCGAGGAGAAGACCAATAGCATCGTGGGTATGATTGGTCCCCTCAGCACTATTTTTATCGCCCTGTTCGTTGGCCTGATTGCCATATCAGTTCTGATGCCGATGTATGCCATTACCGGCAGCTTTGGCTAGAGGGCGGGAGAGACTGGCTCACCAAATAGTGGATTGATGATATTATGAAGCTCCTGCGAAAGGTCAGTAACCGTTTTTTCCGGGGTCAGGCAGGGCTGACCCTTATTGAGGTCGTCATCGCCCTGGGTATCCTGGGTGTTCTCGGCACCGGAATGCTGTCGGCTATTGATACCGGTTCCAGGGCAACCCGTACCCTTGATGAGCAGGTCGTCGCCTCAAACCTGGTCTCCGAATATCTGGAAGCCATCAGGGAAAGCCCCTACGCTGAGACCTATGATATTGACATTACTCATCCCTCTCAATACAGCGTGAACGTTACTACCGCTTTCTCTGATAACGGGAGCGCGTGGGTTGGTACTCATACTGATGAAAAACTGCAGAAGATTACGATAACGGTATCGCGGGAGGGGAGGCCGGTCCTTTCCGTATGCACCTTCAAGACGGAGCGATGAATCAAAAAGGGTTTACTTTGATCGAGATACTGGTGGTGATGCTGGTGGGAGGCATGGTAATGGCGGCGGCTTTGTCTATCACCCACCACATTTTTCGGGGAACTGACCGTACCAACAGCCAGACGGTGGCGCTGACGGATGCCGCTCAAGCAGCGCACAGGATCAAGAAAGACCTGATGATGACCCAGAACACTAATCTGACTTACGGCGGTCCTCCGCAAAGCGCCGTTAGTCTGACATGGACTGACTACACCAGCAGTTTTGGAAGCTCCCAGCAGACCCCTCATTCCAGTGCTTATGCTCTGTCCGACAACAACCTGCTGCAGCGTACCTATGATGGCACGGTGAGCATTGTTGGCCGGAGCATTACCTCGCTGGGATTTACCCAGGATGGACAGGTCATCACTGTTGCCATTACAGCCACCGGCCCGAAGCCACAGCAAAGGATGGAAAGTATCCAGTTCAGCATCCATATGCGGCCGGAGGTAACGCAGTGAAGCGGAAAAGACAGGCCGGGCAGGCATTTATCCTGGTGCTGATACTGCTGGCAATAGGGGCGACGATGGTCGTTCCGGCGCTCCGGCTCACCGGCACAGCATTGAAGAGCAGCCAGATTGTCACCCGGCAGACCAAAGAGCTTTACGCAGTTGACGCCGCCCAGGAGTTTGTAATGTGGAAGCTGCTATATGGCGGTTATACCAGTTTTTTCACCACTGATAATCAATCAGACAATTTCACTGTGGATGTTTGCGGCGTACCGGTGAATGTCACCGTCATCATGCGGGCGATAGCTAGCTGGCGGGGAGTTACTTTGATAGATGACACTCCTATCAAGCCGTCAAAAACCGTGTCACCAGGTACTATTACCGCCGGGCAAACCCTGACCTACACGATAAGGCTGGAGCAGATAAGCGCGACTTCTGAGAGATTGGACGCCGTTTATGATATCCTGCCCAGTTACACCAGCGCCAGCGGCGGGGCTCCCTATTATGATTATGTGCCTGGCAGCAGCAGGTTGAGAGTTGACGGGGGAGACTGGCAGCAGATTGACGACCCGGGTATAGTGAAAGATGGTTCTAATCTCCGGCTGAAGTGGCCGGCCACTTATGATTATAGCACCGGCGCCGGTGGTTTCCCTTCGCCGATGCGGGACTTCGCCAACGGGCAGATTAAAGAGATAAAATTTGAGGTAAAGCCAAGTAATTTATCACCCAACACGACATACTATAATTGGGTAGTGCTCAAACCCTGGAACACCCTCAGCGGCGCCGCGGCACCTGTCGTTACCGGCACTGGAGCAGGTTCTTCAGACGGATTGCTGGCAGTTGCCAAGATAAGCGACAAAGACTTCGTCCCGCCCGGAGTGCCGACTGAAGTCGTCTACACCATTTCTATCGAAAACCTGCAGGGTTCCAACAATTCGGTCAATAGCCTGACGGACTACCTTCCTCCGGAATTTTCCTACGTTGATGGAACAACGAACAGCGACCTCGTATCCGGAAACCCTGCGAAGGTCTTTGAGGAAATCAACGGGGTCAATCGCTGGGCGCTTACCTGGATACCGCCTTCCTCAACAAAAAGTATCGCAGCCAACACTACAAAAACAGTTACCTTCACGGCTGTCACCTCAGAAAATGTCTCCGTCTCCGGCAGCTACTATAATGAGGTTACCGTCAATTTTAGCAGCTCTCTTCCATCGGCGTTCTCTAATATTGGGATTACCCGGGAAGATTTCAGCAGCGGCTATAGCTGGAATAGCGCCCCGGTCATCGTGCCGGCATACGATTCCAGCGCCAGTTCCGGGGATATTACCTCCAATGCCAACATAGCGATTACGACAGGCAGCGTGGCTATCACTTCCTACCAGGTACAGTAGGGATTGCTAACTGATGTTATAATAGTGAGAAAACCGGATGGGGGCAACCCGGAGGCGGTTAACAACCATGAAACAGATTAGTTTATTTGTCATTGCGAGCGTAGCGAAGCAATCCGCTGCCCAGGTTACGGATTGCTTCGGGCTTTGCCCTCGCAATGACAATCCATTCTTAAACAACCTCGCAGTCTTGGATTTGAAATTAGAGTCTGTTCAGGATTTCAATTCAGCAAAGGGGGAAGACCAATGGACAAAGCCGAGGGCGCCGGCCAGGCGCACCTGAAACAGGATAGCCACGGCGGGATCAGCCCGGAAATGGAGCG
>JAUYMF010000108.1 GCA_030698765.1 Dehalococcoidales bacterium | reverse complement strand
CCTCAGTTTCTGAAATGTTGACTTTGAACTCTGACGTAAGTCCGGAGGAATCCAGACCGTCACAATCACGCATTGTAACACCTGTAACCGGTTTATACAATCGCCCACGGACTGAGGTATCAGCAAAGCCCCACCCATAGGACAACCCCGGACCGTCCACCGGAATGCTTCCAATCAGAGGTGGTTTTTCCTGGTTCAATAAAACTAGTATATTTTTACTGAAAATACAGGGTGTTTTTCGTCTTAATATAGCTGGTATTCAGCAAAAACATAAGTTATAATTATCCTGAAAGCAGTCAAACCATAAGTATTCTGATAATACCGCCTATAGCGGTTATATCGGATTTAGCAAGGTGTTAATAATAGAGTAAAATAACCATAGCTTTAGTCGAGATGCAAAACAACGACCGTAGAGCAAGAGCAAAAATCGACTTAAAGTCAGGTTGGGGGCTGATTGGGTGGCTTCTGTTTTCGGCAATAGCGATTGCGACAACTACCTCTATCGTGATACTCAACTCCGAGAAGGTTCAGGGACTTGACGAGAACAATTGCCTTGCCTGTCACGGTAGTCCGGAACTGGTTAAGACCGCCCCGGACGGCACCAAGATATCACTCTACGTTAATGAAGACGCGGTAGATTCCGGGGCCCACCGGTATATCGACTGCACCACCTGCCACACCACCAAGCCCCATGAGATAGAGACCCCGTTAACAAAGCTATCTCTGGCGGAGAAGTGCGGCAGTTGCCACCAGTACCAGTACAAGCTGCATCTTCAGAGCATCCATGGACAGCAGTTAATACAGGGTAATCCCGATGTGGCTACCTGTGTTGACTGCCACAGCCCGGTAGGTAATCCGCACAGTGTTATACGCGTCCTGGAACATAATGCCCCTACCTACAAAAAGAACATTGCCCAGACCTGCGCCAAGTGCCATGGCGACGAAGAACTGATGGCGAACTATGGTATTGTCGAGAAAGTGTACGAGTCATACATGCGCAGTTTTCACGGTAAAGCAATACAGCTGGGAACCTATGAAATTACCCGACTGGAAACGGCAACCTGCACTAACTGCCACGGTACTCACGATATCAAGAGTGCCAGTGACCCAACTTCTCCTGTATCCGGGCTCGATAATCTGGCGGCAACCTGTGAGCAATGCCATTCCGGGGCGGGGGTACAATTTGCCAGCGGCTTTCTGGGGCATAAAGAGGCCTCGCCGGAAAACATCCCCACCGTCTACTACACTGAGAAACTCTTCTCCACCCTGCTGGTATCCGTCATCGCTTTCGGCGCCATAGTCGTGATTATGGCCATCATCAGATTTTCACGTAACCGGTGGAGGGACTGAGATGACAACAGAAGCCGGTATACTTTCCCCGGAAACGGAGGCGGAGGAACAGATTACCCGTTTTGATATACACCAGATAATCCAGCACGCTATTCTGATGGTGAGCTTCATCCTGCTGGTAGTCACCGGATTACCCCTGAAATTCCACGATTGGGCAATCAGCCAGTGGTGGGTGGCACTCTGGGGAGGAATCGAGTCCACCCGCACCACTCACTTCTTCGCCGCCTGGGCTATGGTGCTGGTCTGTTTCTATCATCTATTCTACCTGTTTTACGGCATTGCCATTCTGAAGAGGCCCTTCCCAATCAAAATGGTGCCCAGCGGCCAGGACTTCGTTAAACTCGTACAGGAACTAGGCTACTTCCTCGGGGTGAGAAGGGAAATGCCGAAGAATGACCGTTTTAACTGGAAGGAAAAATTTGATTACTGGGCAATCTTCTGGGGAATACCGGTGATGGCTGGCTCCGGCTTTATTCTGATGTTCCCCGTCATGGTCACCCGGTTCCTGCCCGGTTGGGTGGTTCCGGCGGCTTTAGTAGCTCACAGCGATGAAGCGATGCTGGCGCTGACCTGGATTTTCATGGTCCACATATTTTTCAACCATTTCTCGCCGGGGGTTTTCCCAATCAACACATCCATATTCACCGGCAAAGTTGCCAGGGAACGTTACCGCCGTGAGCATACCTTAGAGTTCGAACAATTAACGGCAGCGGATGAAGTGATTGAAGAAGAAGAGGAAGAGGATGAAGAAGAGGAGGAGGAAAAGAAGGCAGAGGAAAATTGAAATCTATTCGTGAGGTCTTTGATGATCGGTTGACCAAAAGGGGCAGGTCATGGATTACGGTTGCGATTTATGTCATTATCGGATAGTATGTTAATAAATAGGTCAAATTTCCGTTATAAACAGGGTACTAATACCTACTCCAGACAAGGCAAGGTTATGATAATATAGAGCAGTGACCGGATTCGGAGGGAAGGATTTTGTTAACATACCGGAAGTATTCGGCAGCAGCTAGCTTACGGGTTACATCAGGGAGGTGTTTATGATTACCGCCTAACTAATGAACCCGGAAAACTTCAATAAAAGGAGGAACTAAAAAAATGGATATCTGGGTCATTTTTCTTATTGTTGTCGTGGTACTGATATTACTGCCATTATCCGTAAAAATTGTGAAACAGTATGAACGAGGGGTAGTGCTTCGCTTCGGGAGATTGGTCGGCCTCCGGACTCCAGGCTTCAACCTGATCCTCCCGCTGATTGATCGCATGACCAAAGTAAGTCTCCGGATTGTGACTACAGTGCTGGAACCACAGGAAGTAATAACCAGAGATAACGTCACCGTCAAGGTAGATGCCGTCGTTTACTTCATGGTAATCGAACCGGTAAAATCGATAATCAATGTCGAAAACTACCGGGATGCTATCATTCAGCTGGCTTTGACTACACTCAGAAGCGTTCTCGGACAATCAGAACTGGACGAGCTACTGGCCCACCGTGACCAGATAAACCTGAGATTGAGAGAGATTATCGACGAGCAAAGTGAGGAACCGTGGGGAGTCAGGGCAACGCTGGTGGAAGTTAAAGACGTGCTCCTTCCTGAAGGCATGCAGCGGGCTATGGCCAGGCAGGCCGAATCAGAACGTGAGAAACGGGCCAAGATTATTCACGCTGAAGGTGAACAGGCGGCTGCCACAACTCTGGCCGGTGCGGCCAAGATTCTGCACAATCAGCCGGCGGCATTGCAGCTACGCTATCTGCAAACTCTGGTTGAAATTTCGGGGGAGAGGAATAGCACCATCATTCCAATTCCGATAGACATTATCAGTGCTCTAGCCAATAAAGCAACCCCCTGAACCGGACAGAGCAGCCCCAAATATAGTAGTAATAAAACGAATCATCCCCCTGGTGACATGAGGTTGTACTAGTGAGTTTTGCCTGGAAGGAAAAACCTGAATATGGTGAAAGACCTCCGGACCGGAATATTACAGGGTCTACAGTTAACATCCCATCCAGGGACGGGAAAGCACCCTGGTTCTGGCTGGCCGGCGCGATAATAGCTATTCTCATCGTTTTTAGCTTCTCGACGGCACTGTCAAAACCAGTAGTCAGGGCAGCTTCCGGTTCGGAGGTTCCGTTAGAGTGTCTGAGCTGCCATACCAGGGTGCTGAAAAGTCATGATATTCTCGGTCAGGGAAATCAAGCCTGCCGGGTCTGCCATGACAGCGCCACTATGGGGGAGCTAAGTCTGCTTGATGGGACTAATATCTTGTTGACGGAGTCCTCCAAACTCTGCGGCCAGTGCCACCAGCAGCGTTACGGCGCGTGGGAGGAAGGGACCCACGGAGTGACTCCCCAGCGAGCTGAGGCCGCTCTTTCCGGCGGTGCCAAGCTACGTTGTATTGACTGCCATGACCCACACCAGCCGCGCCTGGAGCTTTCCGATATTAATACAACGCCACTGCCCACCGCGGCCACAAAAGAGGGCGCCCTGGACTGCCTGAGCTGTCACGTAAGAGTCTTGAAGGGACATGATAAGCTCGGTGAAGGTAGTGAAGCCTGCTGGTCATGTCATTACAGCAAGAAGATGGAAGTACTGCATCTGGCCAGCGGAGAAACCAAACTACCTTTATCAGACTACCCGCAGCTCTGCGCGCAGTGTCACCGGAAACGCTATGAGGAATGGGTTGCGGGAACTCACGGAGTTCCCGCCTGGGGGGAAGAAACCCTTGAAGCCCACGGCGTTGAGCAGGTAAGGTGCGCCGGCTGCCACAATCCCCACCAGCCGCAGCTCGCCCTGCTCAATATTACCAAACCGCATCCAGCATCGGCACCGGACCCACCCTCCCCACCGGGTGAGCTACTGGCTATCGTTGGCATCTCCTTATTCTTCGGCATAGCTCTCACCACAGCAATGCTAAGACAGGGTAGAGGGCGATGAAGCGAATAGGGCGTAAAGAGTTTATCAAAATCGGTGGCGGGCTGATGGGGCTGGGGCTTTTAGGCAAATATGTTAGTCCTGTCCTTGTTTCCGCCGGTACCGGAGAAACATTGCGACAATCCGGGATAACTTCAAAAAAGGATGCTATAACGGATGCGCCTGCTGACCCGGCGAACAAGTTTGCCCTGGTACTGGACGTGGGAGCCTGTATCGGCTGCAGGACCTGCCAGTGGGCTTGTAAGGAAGAAAACAATGTCCCGGACGCCATCTCTCCACCCTGGATAGAGGTATTCGAGATCAAGGCGGGGGTGAGTGTGACCGGTCATCCGGCGCCGCAAGACCTCAAAAAGGGAGCGACTACGGACTACACCCAGTCCCCCCTGGAGGGCAGGTGGTACTTACCGGTACAGTGCAATCACTGCGATAACGCGCCGTGCGTCAAGGCTTGCCCGGTTGGCGCCACCTACAAGGATACAGATGGAATCGTCATGATGAACTATCAGAGATGCATCGGCTGCCGGCTCTGCGTGGTCGCCTGTCCTTACAATGCCCGGCGCTTTAACTGGTTTCAACCGGAAATAGCTGACGACAAGATAAACCCGCTGGTCCCGGTCCGCCCGGTGGGTGTCGTCGAGAAATGCACCTTCTGCGTACACCGAACCAGGCATGGTAAGCTGCCCCGCTGCGTGGAAGTATGTCCGGTGCGCGCCCGGCACTTCGGCAATCTCAATGATCCGGCAAGCGAGGTCTCCAAAATATTAGCCGATAACCTGAGTTTCCGCCTCCTGGAGGAGCTTAATACGGAACCTAACATCTGGTATATTACACGAGGTAAAAAATGGCTGTGACGCTGAGAAGACGAGAGCCGGAGAGAGAGAATTTAGACTTGCTGCGCCCGCTATTACACACGGGCCCCGCTTTCTATTTCTTCTGCGGCACACTGCTGATATTGACGCTGTGGTTCCTGTACACTTGGTATCTGCAACTGACCCAGGGTCTGGGTGTTACCGGGATGAGAACCCCGGTAGGGGCTACCTGGGGAGCCTACATCGCCAATTTTGTTTTCTTTGTCGGCCTGGCTCACGGCGGGATTGCTATCGCCGCCGCAATACGATTGCTGAACTTAAAGACGTTCGAGCCTGTCGCCAGAATAGGAGAGGTCCTGACCGTTATCAGCCTGATGATGGGCGGTCTGAGCATCATGATTGATATGGGACGACCGGACCGGATGTTCAATATAATTCTTTACTGGCCGCAGAGAGTGGGGACGTCATCATTAAGCTGGGACGTAACGGTAATCATCATCTATTTTACACTATCGGCGTCCTACCTGTGGCTTACCATGCGCCGGGACCTGGCTTTAAATATCAAGAGGTTCCCGAAATTATCCTTACTTTACAAAGCACTTCTGATAGGCTACAGGCCGGATGAAGAACACAAAATCGAAAGGATGTCATGGTGGCTTTCCATCGCCATTGTTTTTCTGATTGTAATGCTCAGTGGCGGTGTGGTGCCCTGGATTTTCGGGCTGCTACCTTCACAGCCGGGCTGGTTCAGCGCTCTGGCCGGTCCTTATTTTCTGACGGCGGCGATTGCCTCGGCTATTGCGGCCATCGTTGTCGTCTCCGGCATACTGAGAAAAATGTTTAACTGGCAGGAGTACATCAAACCCGAGATTTTCAAGGGGCTGGGGACTTTTTTAGGTATAATCACGCTGTTTTATCTCTACCTGGTACTTGCCGAGCAACTTACCATGAGATACGCCGCTCCCCTCTCCGAATTTTTAATATCCGAGAAGCTTTTTCAGGGGGAATTCGCCCCTATTTTCTGGCCGATGCTGATACTGGGATTTCTGATACCTTCCCTCCTTTTGATATCTCAAGCTATCCGCCCGGGATGGTTCAATATCACGCGCACCATTCTGGCTGCGGCGGCCATTGTCGTCGCCTTCTGGATAAAACGGTTTCTCATTGTGGTACCATCCCTGTTACGGCCATTGCTACCATTTCCGGAAGGGAGTTATAGTCCGAGCTGGGTCGAATGGTCAATAATCGCCGGTATATTCGCCATGGCGATTTTGCTCTATACGCTCTTCCTGAAAGTATTTCCAATCGTGGAGCTTGGTGAACAAAAATGATAGCCTTACTGGCACGGGTACCAGAGACAATAACTATTGCCGCCATATCAGCGGCTGAAGTGGCTGACCGGCAGACAATGGGAGGCAGGATAGGGTTTGTCGTCCTGGCTATTATCGTGGGGCCGGTAATTATCCTGACTGTAGCCTCAATGTTAGGTCACCCCAGGACGTTCCGTATTCCAGCTTTATTTCTGGGTTCTCTGGTGATATTCGTCAGTTCAATTTTACTTAGTTTCGCCGCGGTAAGCCTGCTACTGGGCTTTGTTGTTCCCCAGTAGAGGGAGCCGTTCATATAATAAGATGCCTGTTCTCATATTGTTAATTCTGGACAAACAGCTTGGATAAGCGGAAGGAAGAAAGGAGTTCACGTGCAGGTAAAAAACAATAATAATATCAGTAGACGGTGGTTTATCACGGGGTCACTGGGAGCGATGGGTCTACTGACCATCCTCTCATCCCCGTTCGTATCGGTACTGAACCGGGCTAAGGCGGCAGCTACCACACACGAGGGGAACAGCAGCGATGATCACGCCTGGTGCATGGTCATTGACCTGAAGAAATGCGATGGCTGCACCGGCCTGGGGATAGCGCCCCAGTGCACTCAATCCTGCATCCTCGGACATTACGGACCCAAGGGCCAGAAATGGATAGAAATATACGAGGTAGAGATGGCCGGCGGCGGCAGTTCCTTCATGCCCACGCCGTGCTACCAGTGTGAAAACGCTCCCTGTGTCAATGTCTGCCCGGTGGCGGCTACTTACCATGACAAGAGCGGGGTCGTCCTCATTGACCATAACCGCTGCATCGGCTGCCGCATGTGTATGGCCGCCTGTCCTTTCCAGCGGCGTTTTTTCAACTGGGCTACTCCGGAGCTACCCCCCGAGGCGGCTGACGCCGAATATTCACCAATATACCCGGTCCCGGCGGTAAAGGGTACCGTTATCAAATGCATGTTCTGCGCCCACCATCTGGTGGAAGGCAGATTACCCTATTGCGTGGTGGCCTGTCCGAGGAATGTCCTCTACATGGGCGACCTTAATACTGACGTTGCCAGCAACGGGCAGGAGGTGGTCCAACTATCCTCGTTCCTTGATGCCAATAACGCCTACCGCTACAAAGAATCTCTGGGCACTCAGCCCAGGGTTTTCTATCTGCCCGGACATGGCGAGGCTTCCGGCAGAAAACCTGACGACCCGCGCGAGCTTATCCCGAACACATGGGCCTGGGGAAACGAGGGCTTCGACTGGCATCCGGGTGTCTGGCCATGGCAACGGCCCAGCGACTGGGTCTGGGAGGAGCAACCCAGATGAGACCGCACGTAACCAACTATAAACAACGTTTGGAGCAGACCGTACTCAGCCCCTTGACTCACACCGGCACGGGCTATTACGCTCTGGTGCTTTTCCTGCTGGCGATAGTCGGCTGGGGATTTTATGCTTTCCTTATACAGCTCCGCTACGGACTTGTCGCCACCGGCATGCGCGATGTGGTCATATGGGGACTCTACCTGGTCAACTTCGTCTTCTTTATCGGTATCAGCCATGCCGGCACCCTTATTTCAGCTATCCTGCGCGTTTCCAATGCTGGCTGGCGTACCCCGGTTACCCGCATGGCCGAGCTTATCACCGTGGTGGCAATCTCTATAGGAGCTCTGATGCCTGTTATCGACCTGGGGCGACCGGACCGGGTAATCAATATGATGCTCTTCGGGCGTTTCCAGTCGCCCCTGCTCTGGGACATTATCTCCATCACCTCTTACCTGACCGGAAGCCTCATCTACCTCTACCTGCCACTTATACCGGACCTGGCGATAATGCGTGACAGGATGGCGCAAGGCGCTTCCGGTTTCAAACGCCGCTTCTACACTATGCTCGCCGTAGGCTGGCGGAATACTCCGGAACAAAGACACCGGCTGGAAAAGGCGATCGGTATTATGGCAGTGACGATAATACCCATCGCTATTTCCGTACACACTGTTGTCTCCTACGTTTTTTCGATGACGTTACGTCCCGGCTGGAACAGCACGGCCTTTGGTATTTATTTCGTTATCGGCGCTATTTTCTCCGGCATCGCTTCGATTCTCATCGTTATGGCCATTTTCCGCAAAATCTTCCACCTCGAAGAGTACATCACTGAGAGGCACTTCCGTAACCTGAGCTACCTGCTGCTTACCGCACTCCTCGTTTACTTCTACCTGACCATCGGGGAATATCTCACCGTGGGCTATAAAATGGAGGTAGAGGAAATGCATCTGCTTGAGTCTCTGATGGTAGGCTCAAACGCGCCTGGGTTCTGGTTCTTCGTCGTGGCGGGCACCGTGATACCGGCGGCCCTGCTTATCATCAGGCGGGGGCGTTTGATCCCCAGAATACTGGTTGCGGCAGTCCTGATTAACATCTCGATGTGGATTAAACGGTTCATCATCCTGGTACCCGCCATTCAGGTGCCGCTGATGCCTTTTGAATTTGGCTCTTATGCACCTACCTGGATAGAATGGTCAATCACGGCGGGCGCTTTTGCCGCTTTTATCCTGATCTTCGCCATCTTTGCCAAGGTGTTCCCCTTAATCTCCATATGGGAAGTGGCTGAAGAGGCCGAGCACGCCGCAACACACACCGGCGAGGAGGCAGCAAGATGACGAAGAGAAAGAGGTTTCTGCTGGTTTTTACCTTGATATTCTCTTTCCTGCTGGTGCTGGGTACTGCCGTCGCCGGCCAGGAAGAAGTACCGCCCCCGTACGCCGGTATGGAAAACCCGTTCCCCTGGGATGATGCCGCGGTACAGGAAGCGGGAAAGACCGTCTACCAGGGATCCTGCCTGGGCTGTCACGGCATTGACGGCGGTAACCTGGCTTCAGCCGACTTCTCCACTGAGGAGTACCGCAATGCTCTGGAAGAAAGACCAGACCATGCCTTCTGGATACTAAGTGAAGGCGAGACGGGTAAGGGTATGCCGCCATTCAAATCATCCCTCTCTGAAGAACAACGCTGGCAGATATTGACTTACCTCTGGTCTCTGGGAGCAGCCGCCCCGCCAGTATCACCACCCCCTCCCCCAACGGTGGTAGAAGGTGGCAAGTTACACCTCAGCGCACCGGAGCAAGCGCAGGCCGGACAACCGTTGACCCTGAACGCCCAGCTACGTAATGAAGATGAAGGAGTTATCGCCGGGGGGCTGGTAAAATTCTTTATCAACGTAGATTTCTTTGCCTCCGGGCCGATGGAAATCGGTGAGGCGCTAACAGATAACAACGGTATCGCTACTCTAGAGTATACTCCCCGGATAGCCGGTGAGACGAAGGTAGTAGCTCGTTACGGAACCATTGAGGCTACTTCTTCTCTTAATATCAGTGAAAGGGAGGAGCCTTTCTATGAGGCCGAAGCCGGCATTCGTCTGCCGGCGCCGGGCGACCCCGTATTCATTGGGCCTGAGTCAGCTCTGCAGTTGGGCGAGATGGGACAAGCTCCCACCAGCGCTTTTTACCTGCCCGGAGGAGTAATTTCCTGGCTGCTTATCGTGGCAGTAACGGTCATGGTCATCTGGGTTACCTATTTCCGTGTCGTTTACCAGGTATTCCGCATCCCGATGGCAAACGAAGTAAGTGAGATTAATCCCAAGCTGGTACCAATGGCAATCATGGCCTTTGTCACCGTCATGGGTGTGATTCTGGTACTGATGCTGCTGACCGGTCCTTATAGTCACTTCCACCTGCTCCAGTAGTTAAACCGTGGAATAGAAGATATATTTTTGAAAATAATGAGGATATAATATAGATATATAATAGGGTATATGCTAATATAGAATAGGTCATACCGGGGAGATTAAATGGGGCACTTATTCAGAGCCGGGGCATTGTTAATAGCGGTACTCCTATTCGTATTCGTCGGGCTCAGAATACTGCCTGTTCCGGAAGCTCTCACCGACTTTGGCTTTCACTCCAGGGACTCCGAGAAGAACCGGGAGCTATGGGCAGGTTTGCCCATGCAGTTTGCCAGTTCCTCCATCTGCGTTAACTGCCACGAAGACAACTATAACCTGTGGGAGAAGGGGAACCACCGCGCAGTTAGCTGCGAGAACTGCCATGGTGCGGCAGTCACGCACCTTGCCACAGGAGAACCCCCGGCTGTTTCCCACAACACCAGAGAGCTCTGCGGTACCTGCCATAGCCAGCTCGTTTCCCGTCCCGCCAGCTTCCCGCAGGTAAACATGTCCGAAATGGGGGGCGGCGCGGAGTGCGTAACCTGCCATGACCCGCATGAGCCCCGGGCCGGAATGCCTCCCGAGGTACCCCACCACCTGGATGACAGGACTGATTGTCAATCCTGTCATTCTCCTGAAGAACCCCTGGAAACGCTCCCACCACAGACTCCGCACACTCTGGAGGGACGTGCCGACTGTCTGTCATGCCACGGCCCGTCAGGAATCAGGGGAGCAGCGCTGCCGCATCCTCCGCACAGCCTGGAAGGGCGCAGTGATTGTTTATTATGTCACAACGTCGGCGGTATCAGGCCTTTACCTGAAGACCATGCCGGAAGAAAGAGTACGACCTGCCTGAATTGCCATCGGAGTGAGTGAGGGACAAGAATGAGATATTCCCGCCGGGATTTTATCAGAATAGGAATGAAAGGCTTAGCCGGGGGCATCGTCATCTACGGCGCTTCATCCCTGCTGCGTGACTTGACTTCCTCCGCAGCCGACCTTAATCAATTCAGCTGGGACAAACACTACTGGGGTTTCGTCTGTGATAACGAGAAGTGTATCGGCTGCGGCCGGTGTGTAGTCGCCTGTAAGCTGGAAAACAACGTCCCCTGGGAAGAAGAATATAACCGCACCTGGGTGGAAAGATACGCTATCACCTCGGATGGAGAAACGCATGTCGATTCTCCGGCCGCCGGCAGGGATGGTTTTAAACCATTACCCCCGGGCTTCAAGAACGGCAGCCAGGAGATAATGAAGAGCTTCTTCGTACCCAAGCTGTGCAACCAGTGCGATAACCCCCCCTGCGTCACCGTCTGCCCGGTGGGCGCCACCTACCTTACCGAGGACGGCGTTATCCTCATTGACCAGGAACACTGCATCGGCTGCGGCTACTGCATACAGGCCTGCCCTTACGGGGCCAGGTTCTTCCTGCCTGAGAAAAGGGTCGTGGATAAATGCACCTGGTGCTACCACCGCATTAACCGGGGACTACTCCCGGCCTGCGTGGAGGTCTGTCCGGTACAGGCGAGAGTATTCGGCGACATGTGGGACCCGGAAAGCCCTGTCTCCAGAGCGCTCGCTGAGAAACGTGTTTACGTACTGAAATCAGACCTGGGTACCAAACCAAAGGTCTACTACATCGGCTTCGAAAAAGGAGTGCATTGAACTATGCCCGGCTTCGTTTTCCCCAATGAAGGTATGATTGAGTGGGACCTGCTCATCGTCATCTATCCCTACATCACCGGTCTGGTAGCCGGTGCCTTCATTGTGTCATCTCTATATCACGTCTTTGGCATTACCAATCTGCGGCCGGTAGCCCGCTTCTCTCTGGTTACCGCTCTCGCTTTCCTCATCGTAACTCCAATGCCTCTGGTTATCCACCTCGGCAGGCCGGAAAGGGGCCTCGAAATGTTCCTCACACCTAACCTTAACTCGGCGATGTCCGCCTTTGGTTATATCTGGTTCTTTTATCTGTTGATTGTTCTCCTTGAGATATGGCTGGTCTTCAGGCCGGACATCGTCAGGTACGCCCGGTCAACCGAAGGCACTCTGAAAACCGTCTACTCCATTTTAGCTCTGGGTGTTTACGACGTATCAGAAGAATCCCTGGCTATTGATAAGAAGATAGTGAAAGTGCTCTCCTTCATCGGCATTCCGGCGGCGGTGCTTCTTCATGGCTACGTTGGTTTTATCTTCGGGGCGGTCAAAGCCAATCCGTGGTGGTCTACGCCGTTAATGCCCATCATCTTCCTGATGTCAGCCACAGTCTCCGGCATCGCCCTGCTCATCGTACTCTACATCGTGACGACTAAAATCAGGAAAGCAACATTAGACCACAGGTGCCTGCGCTCCCTGTCGCTCTGGCTGACCGGCTTCCTGTCGATAAATGTCGTCCTGGAAGGACTGGAGGTCTTCAGCATGCTCTACGAATCGGAGGAAAGCTGGGAAATCATTTCTCAGTTGATTACCCAGAAGATAGCCTTGAGTTACTTCGGCATCCAGTTTCTTTCCGGTGCCATCTTACCGCTTTTTGTCCTGGGTGGTATTGAAATAGTAAAGCTGGGAGAGCGCGAAAAAATGTACCTGAGGTTCCTGGCAGCCGTTCTGGTACTCATCGGTGTCTTTGCCATGCGCTGGAACGTGGTAATCGGCGGACAGCTAATATCCAAGAGCCTCAGGGGCTTTACCGACTTTGTTCCGCCAATCTTTGGACTAAACGGCATCCTCACCGCCGCCGCGCTGATGGCGCTGCCGTTTTTGATTTTATCCATGATAGTCTACTTAATTCCTCCCTGGCTGGAAGAGACCCCCAAAGAAACGCCGACGAGACGTTTCCCGTTATCAAGAACCACTCCCACCCGTGGCTAGTGCCTTTGCACAACCAGGCAGCATCTGATACCTGGCGGAGAATCCTGTTCATTACACGAGCTTCAGTCACTAATCACCGGTAACTTCGAGACACTCACGCCAGTCACCAGTCACATCATCACCATAGTTACCCCCAAAAGGCAGTCGCTGACTCTACCTGTGATTCAGCATTTCCCATACTGTACAAGATATACAGGGTGTTCTAAGTATATAAAAGACAGGCATAAATGCTTATATTAGGCAAGGCATCGACTATGCTAGAATTTGTCAAAATCCGATAGCTTTTAGCGATTTACCGAGTATGATTTAGGAGGTAAACCATGCGCAAAAAGATGTTGTGGGGGGGTGGAATACTCCTGCTGGCAGCCTTGCTGACAATTTTCGCCGGCGCCTGCGAGGGACCAACCCAACCACCGCCAACCACACCCGGCCCTCAGGGTGAGCAATCAGATATTGATGTCACCATGAGCGTCTCCAAGCCGTCTAACGGGCAGTTCTTTACCGCCGGAGAGAAGCCAGTGATAACGGTAACCTTGAAAGACGCCTCCGGCGCAGCACTGGCCAGGGAAGACTTCAGCAGCCTCGGTCTTTATATGTACGGGCCTCAGGAGCCGACCAAGACAGTGACCGCGGTCAAGCTGCTGAATGCTTCGGCTGACCGCTCCAAAACTCCTCACCACTATATAGAACTGGCCAAAGACGCAAACGTTGAGGTAAAAGACAACGTTCTGAAATATAACCTCCAGCCAGTCACCGATGAGGAACCGGGTACTTATACGGTTACTTTACGGGCAAGCTTAAAGGCTGACCCTCTCCAGCAGGACTTCGAGGTGGTTGACGTCCAGATTGGTACCGCCACCGTTGAACCGCAGATAGTGGAGCGGGAGAAATGCGCGGCCTGCCATCTGGGAGCGGATAGCGGCCAGTTCTACTTCCACCACGTTGATCCGGGGCGGAGCCCCACCGGCAGCCCGGCGATAGACTCATGGCCGGTAAAGACCTGCAAGAGCTGCCATAATAATGAAGGTTATGCGGCTTTTCGCGACCCGACGACGGGAGACCGCGTCCCGGACCCAATTGTGAACCGGGTACATGGCGTACATAACGGTTCGCATCTGGAGAGTGTCCGAAATATTGGTTCACAGGAAGCAAACATAGCCGGTATATTTGGTGACTATCTCCACGTGGAGTTCCCTGCTAACGTGAAGAACTGCACGACCTGCCATGTCGATGACCGCTGGAAGACAGAGCCGAACCGGGTCGCCTGCGGCGCCTGCCATGACAATACCTGGTTTGGTGATTTAGCCGCCAAGCCGGAGACTATGGAAGCCCATCCCGGTGGGCCACAAACCAATGACGCTAACTGTTCCACCTGTCACACCCCTGATAGCGGCGGTATGGCGCCACCAATCTC
>JAUYMF010000107.1 GCA_030698765.1 Dehalococcoidales bacterium | reverse complement strand
GCCCTGCCGGCCCTGCCGGGTACGATTATCGGCGGCGCTCTGGCGGGAGGTCTGGGACAGGTGTTTCTGCCCGCGGCCCAGGTTGTGGGCTGGGTAGCCTGGCTATTCACATCTTATCTGTTGCTTATGGTCAGGGTCTTTGCCGTTTACCCGCCGGTTGAAAGCGGCCCGGTTAATACCACACTGATACTGCTGTACTATTCGACGCTTGCCCTTATCATCTGGGCCGGCAGCCAGAGAAGGAAGCTGGCAGAGCTGATACCCGGGGCGCTTAACTCCTTCCCCGGATTATCAGTGCGCTGGGTTGTTTTTCCCCTAGCGGTGCTGGCTGTTCTGGTGCTGGCCGCCGCCACCATGCCCGATGATAACCTGCGTGTTAGCTTTCTCGACGTCGGGCAGGGTAACGCCATCCTGATTCAAAAAGGCAGCCAGCAGGTGCTGGTTGACGGCGGGCCGGACCCGCGGGCGATAAGCCTGGCTCTGGGGACGGAAATGCCCTTCTGGGACAGGACTATCGACCTGGTGGTGTTGACTCACCCCCATGCCGACCATCTTACCGGCCTGGTGGCAGTGTTAAAACGGTACCAGGTAAAGCGGGTGCTCTACCCCGATTCAGCCGATGACTCCCTCCTCTACAATGAGTGGTCCAGTATCATTGAGGAAAAGGATATCGCCCGCACTCCGGCCCGGGCCGGGCAGAGAATTAGGCTGGGAGAAGCCCTGATTGAGGTGCTCAATCCCCAAATGTCCCTTTTAACCGGCACTGAA
The DNA here is from genome assembly GCA_030698765.1 of Dehalococcoidales bacterium. Classification (NCBI taxonomy): domain Bacteria; kingdom Bacillati; phylum Chloroflexota; class Dehalococcoidia; order Dehalococcoidales; species Dehalococcoidales bacterium. Next base: position 14,343 of record JAUYMF010000107.1, on the reverse strand, counting down.
TCTGACATGGACAATAACGGTGTGGTGTTGCGCCTGGAGATGGATGAAGTCAGCTTTCTGCTAACCGCGGATATCATGCGGGAGGCGGAACTGGCACTGATTACCCGCCGGGCGGAACTGACCAGCACCGTGCTCGGGGTGGCCCACCACGGCTCGAGCACATCAACCACCGCCGGGTTCCTGGCGGTGGTTGATCCCCGCCTGGCTGTCATCTCGTTGGACAAGGACAACCGGTTTGGCCACCCCCATCTTGAGGTCTGGCAGCGGCTGGCACAGAAGCTGGGTCAGGGAAATATTTACCGCACCGATGAGCGTGGTATAATAGAGTTCACCACCGATGGAAACAGGCTCTGGGTGAAGGTAGAGCGGTGAGACATCTACAACCTGGGGAACCCGGTTAGATTAACAAAAGGAGGTCGTCATGGAATACCGTAATCTGGGGGGTTCGGGACTTAAGGTATCTGAGATTGGTCTGGGAGGCAATACTTTTGGGCCGAGAGCTGACGAGCCGACTTCGATTGCCATCATCAATCACGCTGTTGACATCGGCATCAATTACATTGATACCGCCGACATGTACGGGCGGGGAAGCTCCGAGGAGCTGGTGGGGAAAGCTGTAAAAGGGAAGCGTTCCCGGGTCGTTATCGCCACCAAGTTCGGACGGGAAATGGGTGACGGCCCCAACCAGAGAGGCGCGGCACGTTACTATATCATGAAAGCGGTTGACGCCAGCTTGAAGCGCCTGCAGACCGACTATATTGACCTCTACCAGATACACCTGCCCGACCCGGCGACTCCCATTGAGGAGACACTGCGCACCCTCGATGATCTGGTGCGGGCGGGTAAGGTGCGCTATACCGGCTGTTCCAATTTCGCTGCCTGGCAGCTCTGCGAGGCGATATGGGTCTCCCGTCTCCATAACCTGGAGCACTTTATCACGGTGCAGCCGCGCTATAACCTGCTGGACAGAACGATAGAAGCCGAGCTTGTCCCCTGCTGCCGGGCTTATAATATCGGCGTTATCCCCTGGGGGCCGCTGGCCGGGGGTTTCCTCACGGGAAAATACCGCCAGGGTGAAGCCGCGCCGCCTGATGCGCGCCTGGTACGGCCGATGGCGCTCTATGGGGAGGTCTTTACCGGGACTAACTGGAGTAAACTGGCCAAACTGGAGACCTTTGCTGCCGAGCGCGGACACACTGTGGGCGAGCTGGCTATAAGCTGGCTGCTGAGCAAGCCCTGGGTAAGCAGTATCATCGCCGGGGCGAAGACGGTGGAGCAGGTATCGGCCAATGCCGCCCCCGCCGACTGGAAGCTGACGGCGGAGGAAATGGCTGATGTGGAGGCAATCTGCCCGGTGGAGTAGAGAGAAAACCTCTAAATACTAATATCTAAACTCTAAACAAATTCAGATTACTGAGGGTCAAAATTCAAAAATTTCGGTCATTTTGGATTCGAATTTAGGTATTGTTTAGAATTTCGTGCTTGGGATTTAGTGTTTTCTAGATATAATTTGTAGCTATTTAGGATGTTTTGTTGAAGCCGGGTATGAGTGGAGGGTTAAAGATATGGCAAAAACCACCATCATGCACGTTGACATGGATGCTTTCTTTGTCTCCGTAGAACAGGTGCTCAATCCTGAGCTGCGGGGCAAACCGGTGGTGGTGGGGGGCAGGCCCGGAGGGAGGGGGGTGGTTGCCGCCGCGTCCTATGAAGCCCGGGCGTTCGGCTTGCACTCGGCGATGCCCCTGAAAACGGCCAGTCGCCTTTGCCCGCAGGCTATCTTCATCGAGGGCAGCTTTGCCCGGTACCGTGACGCCTCGAAGCAGTTCATGGCGATACTTGCCGATTTTTCGCCCTTCCTGGAGCCGATGGGGCTTGATGAGGCTTATCTGGATGTCACCGGCTTTGAGTCTCTCCACGGTTCCATCCACCGGATGGCGGTATCAATAAAGCAGCGTGTTAGAGATGAACTGGGACTCTGTGCCTCGATTGGTATCGCCGGTTCCAAAGTGGTGGCCAAGGTAGCCTCCGAATTGTCCAAGCCGGACGGACTGATTGAAGTGGCTCATGGAGAAGAACCTTCCTTTCTGGCGTCGTTACCTGTCAGCAGGCTGCCGGGAGTAGGCAAGAAGGCGGAGCAGGTGCTAAAGGGACTGGGGATTAAGACCATCGGGGAACTGGCTGCCGCCCCGCCGAGCGTTCTGAAAAGCCATTTTGGCTCTTCAGGTCTCTTTCTGCAGCAGCGGGCCAAGGGTATCGACAATAGTAAGGTAGAGCTTCCCGGCGCCGCCAGGTCCATCAGCCGGGAGACTACCTTCGCCGAGGACACGGGAGACCGTTCCCTGCTGCAGGCGACGCTGCGCTACCTCGGTGAGAAGGTGGGGGCTGATTTAAGGGAAAAAGGCAAACAGGCAAGGTGCGTGGTGCTCAAGCTGAGGTACGCCGACTTTACCACCATTACCCGCAGCCACACCCTGCCCCGGCCCATTGACAGCGACCAGGCGATATTTGATACCGGAGCCAGGCTGCTGGGGAGGGAGATCTCCCCGGGTAAACAGGCAGTGCGCCTGATTGGTATCGGGGTATCGGGACTGGTGGAGGCGGGCGGGCAACTGGCGATGCTGGACTCATCCGCTCAGAGAATAAAACAGCTTAACAAGACTATTGACCGCATCCGCAAGAAGTACGGCTTCACCGCCATCCAGACCGGCCGCACCCTGCTCCTGAAAGACCTCTTCCCGGAAAGCGATAAAGGCTACACCCTGCACACCCCGAGTTTATCGAGGTAGAAAATAAGTAAGCTAGCTTTTTATTTCTCATGGTATTTTCCCCTCGAATCTTACCAAATATACTCCTGCCCTACTTTAAGTCTGGCCAATTAGCGGGCGTCCAAGAGGGGCGCAGCCCCTCTTCTCTAATCTTCCCCCTCTCCTTAAAAGGAGAGGGGGACTGAGGGGGTGAGGTTTCCTATTATTATGCTATAATAGGTCAGTATTAGACGGCTTCTACCGGGCGCTATATATAACATCATTGAAATAAATTCCGTTTTGCGGTATAAAGATATCAGCGAGAAGGGGGGATTGAATGGAACAGATAGAATTAGAGGTTGCCAGCCGGGAAGTCCTCGGTAAAAAGGTCAAGGTTCTGCGCCGCCAGGGGATTACCCCGGTACATGTCTTCGGGCACGGCATCGAATCAATGGCGCTGCAGTGCGCCACTCCTGAATTACGCCGGGTGCTGGCTGAAGCCGGACAAAGCCGGCTAATCAACCTCAAACTGAACGGAGAAAAGACTCCGCGGACGGTCATGGTGCGTGAGATCCAGAGAGAGCCACGCACCGGAAAGTCCGTACATGTTGATTTTTACCAGGTACAAATGGCCGAGAAGCTGAAGGTGGAAGTACCAATCGTCTTTGTCGGCGAGTCGCCGGCGCTGAAGCTAAAAGAGAATATGCTGGTGCACGATCTCAACAAACTGGAGGTCGAGTGCCTGCCGGGTAATATTCCGGCCAGTGTGGAATTGGATATCAGTTCCCTGACGGATGCAGACCAGGAGATACGGGTGGAGGATATCAATCTGGGTGAGGGAGTGACCATTCTTACCGACCCGGAGCAGATAGTGGTCAAGATTGTTTTGCGGCATATTGAGAAGGAAGAAGAAGTGAGAGGGGCAGCCGGGGAAGCCGTAGTCAGGGCTGAAGAGGCGACTCCGCCGACTGAGGAGGAGTCAAAAGACTAACGGCTCCTCTCATTAAGGTTGAAATAAACACCGGCAGGACTGTGGAATAGAAAGTCCGTAATCCTGATTTTACCTGAATGCGCTTGCTTTCTGTCCTGAGAGTAACTATAATAAAGCCCATTCAGGAGAGGAGAGTATCAGAAATGCCATCTTATGCTTTTTTTCACAACGAGTTTGTTCCCCTGTCCGAAGCTAAGATAGGAGTAATGACCCACGCCCTGCACTACGGTACGGCTCTTTTTGAGGGTATCCGGGGTAACTGGAACAGCGAGCAGGAGCAGATTTATATTTTCCGTATTCAAGAACACTATGAGCGGCTGCTTAACGGCTGCCGGGTGCTCAAGATTGATATTCCTTATACTATCGAAGAGTTGAGCCGGATAACGGTGGAGCTGGTCGAGAAGTGCGGTTTCCGGGAGGATATCTATATCCGCCCCCTGGCTTATAAAAGCTCCGAGGCTCTGGGTGTCCGTCTCCATGACCTGGAAAATGATTTCCTGGTCTTTGCCATTCCCTGGGGACGCTATCTGGACGTGGATAAAGCCCGTTGCGGCATTTCTTCCTGGCGGCGTCCTGATGATAACGTGATTCCTCCCCAGGTCAAGATTACCGGCATCTATGTCAATAATGCCTTTGCCAAGACTGAGGCTATCGAGAACGGTTTTGATGAAGCGATTATGCTCTCCCCCAATGGCTATATCTCCGAGGGGACGGGCGAGAACATCTTCCTGGTTATTGATGGCAAACTGGTCACCCCGGCCAGCTATAATAGCATCCTCATCGGCATCACGCGTAACACGGTACTGGAGCTGGCGCGTAATGAACTCGGCCTGGAAACGGCGGAGAGACAGGTTGACCGCAGTGAGCTTTATACCGCGCAGGAGTGTTTTCTTACCGGTACGGCAGCTCACATTACTCCAGTCTGTGAGATGGACCACCGCCGGATAGGTAACGGCGAAATCGGCGAGATAACCAGAAAGTTGCAGCAGCTATATTCTGATGTAATACGGGGCAGAAACCCGAAATATCTTGCCTGGTGTACCCCGGCTTATAAAAAGAGCCCGATAACCGAAAGAAGCAAGTGATGATTAATGGGCTTGTCGCCATCATTATCGCTTACCTGCTGGGCTCTATCCCGTCATCATACATCATCACCCGCCTGAAAACCGGCAAGGATATTCGCAAGCTGGGTGGCGGGAATGCCGGAGCACGTAACGTCTACCGGGAAGTGGGACTGGCGGCGGCTATCCCGGTAGCTGTTTTTGATATCGGTAAGGGGGCGGCCGCAGTGGCGATAGCCTACTGGGGATTGGAGGCCCTGCCGGTTTACGTCATGGCTGCCGGACTGGCGGCGGTTGCCGGTCACATATGGTCTGTCTATTTGAAATTCACCGGCGGTAATGGCCTGGCAACGACTATCGGCGTCTTATCCCTGCTGATGAGCCGGGAATTGCTGATTATTTTGGGTATAATGCTGGCGCTCACTGTTTTTACCCGTAATCCTATCCTGTCGTTGAATATCGGTCTGCTCTCCCTGCCGGTTTCCGCCTGGTTCCTGGAGAAATCATGGCTGTATGTTATCTTCGCCATCTGGCTGATAGTGATAATGGCGATTAATTTTGTCCCCATAGCCAAAGCGGCTTTAGCCGGAGCCGGCAGCCGAGAAAGACTCTTCACCGAGCTATTGCGCATTAAAAAGGCGGGTAAAGAAAAGGGTTAATCCGCTCTCTCCGGTCAGTTTGGCCAGGGGCATCAGGTAGACGATAGCGGATAATCAGGGTAAGCTGGTCAGGCTAGTTGCCTGATGACGCTGATGACCCTCCCCTGAATCTCCACATTATCCGGGTCAGCATATATCGGTCTCATCCGGCTGTTAGCCGGCTGAAGCCGGATACGGCCCGGCTCACGGTAGACCTTTTTCAAAGTGACCTCTTTCTCAGATTTTAGCCAGACGGCGGCCATTTCCCCGTTCTCCACCACGTTCACCGGCTGCATCAGGACGATATCCCCATCGTTAATAAGGGCATCCACCATTGATGAACCCCTGACTTTGAGAGCAAAGACCCCTGACTTATTGCGGATTAAGTCTGCCGGGACTTCCATAGTCTCCGAGGAAGCAATTGTATCCCAGGTATCAGGAGCAGGCACCGGTATTGGCCTACCGGCGGCAATCTGACCCAGGATGGGTACCTGGAGACTATCCCGTGGCGACAGGTGACGGGATAGTAATTCGATACCGCGTGAGACTCCCGAGTGGCGCCTGATATGCCCCTGTCTCTCCAGAATATTGAGGTTGTAATCCACGACCGATGTCGAGCTAATATTACACCCGTTGACTATGTCCCTGACCGTCGGCGGATAGCCCCGGTCTGCCCAGAAACGGCGTGTGAAGTCGATAATTTTTTGCTGCCGGGGGGAGAGCGTTTTCACCTGTTACCTCATAGCCTAAAGCATATAGCGAACGTGTGTTCTAAACAAGAATAAAACCAATCCCGTTTTTTGTCAAGCCTTCCGGCCGGGATTGGTTATCCGTCTGGTTTCCTGAGCAGGCTACTCGGTCTTTGGAGCTATATCTTTAGCCGCGGAAGACACCTGAGACTGGTTTAGCTTCTTCATCAGGCGGGACTTACGCCGGGCAGCATTATTAGGATGAATAATTCCCTTCTCCGCCGCCCGGTCCAGGGAACTGACCGCTACGGTTACCGCCTTCTGAGCTGCCGGAGAATCCCCGGAGAAGATGAGCTTCTCTGCCTTGTTGATGTTGGTCTTGCACAGGCTATTAATGGACTTGTTGCGTAACCGTTTTCTGGCCGCGGTACGCATTTCTTTTTGAGCTGATTTGGTGACTGGCAATATTTACCTCCATTGGTTTTAATAAACTCTGTCCTTGCACTGTAGTATTGTAGCACACAATACTCGGTTCAGGAATAACATATCATCAGGTGCGGGCAGTATCGGGTTGAGGGCTGGCCCTGGCTGCCGCCTCATCCCCTATTCTGGTAGCACTTATCACCTCCTGGACCCCCTCGATTTTTGACAGGAGCCGGCTTAATTGAGCCAGGTTGGCTGTCTCCAGGGTAAGGTATGTTGATATCGTATGGTCGGGGTTATTGGTCAAGCTTACGGAAGTAATGTTGATTTTCTCTTCGGCGACCAGGGTGGTGATATCACGCATCAAACCTACCCTGTCCCAGGATTGTACTTGAATTATGACCGGATAAAGCGAATCACTTTCTCCCCACTCCACCGGAATCAGCCTGTCCTTCTCGTCCTCATGAATCACGTTATGGCAGTCCTGGCGGTGAACGGTTACCCCGCGACTTCGGGTAACATAACCGATAATATTATCTCCCGGTACCGGATGGCAGCACTGCGCCAGTTGGGTCAGTAAATCTCTCGTCCCCCGTACCTTAATCGCTGATGAGGTCTGTTTGGGCGGGGTAACCTCGGTTATCCTCGGTTGCTGCTGCTGAGTAGCCAGCTTCATGGCAATCTGGTGGGTAGTAATGCCCCCGTAGCCGATGGCCGCGTAAAAATCATCCAGGTTATCGTGCTTAAACAGGCGGGCGATTCTCTCCTTTTCGTTCAAGGGGATGCCCAGTTGCCGCATCGCCTTTTCCAGAAGCTCCTGACCGCGCTCGATGTTCTCCGTTCGCTCCTGTTTCTTGAACCATTGCCGTATCTTTTCCCGGGCGTGAGACGTTTTGATATAACCCAGGACAGGATTCAGCCAGTCCCGGCTCGGCCCCCGGCTGGTTTTGGTTGCCATAATTTCAACAGCATCACCATTATTGAGCTGATAATTGAGTGGTACCAGCCGGCCGTTGACTTTAGCCCCAATGCAACGGTGCCCCAGGTCAGTGTGCACCCGGTAGGCAAAATCAAGCGGGGTAGAGCCTTTGGGTAGCTCTTTTATCTCTCCTTTGGGGGTGTAGACAAAAACCTGGTCAATAAAGATGTCAGTCTTCACTGATTCGAGGAACTCTTCCGCCCCGCTCAGTTCCCGGTGCCACTCTACTAGCTGGCGCAACCAGCCTATTTTCTCCTCAAAGTGCAAATCCTTCTTTTCACCCTCTTTGTAACGCCAGTGGGCGGCTACGCCGAATTCGGCAGTGCGGTGCATTTGCTGGGTACGAATCTGTATTTCCAGGGGGATCGTTCCCTGGCACATGACGATGGTATGTAAAGACTGGTACCCGTTTTGCTTGGGATTGGCAATGAAATCATTGAACTGGTCGGGCAAAGGATGCCATAAATTGTGCACGATACCCAGGGCGCTGTAGCAGTCGGATATGCTTTCCACCAGTACCCTCACCGCGAGCAGGTCATAAATATCGCTAAAATCTTTGCCCAGAGTCGCGTATTTTTCCATTTTCTGATATATGCTGTAGATATGCTTGGGCCTGCCGGAGACATCAGCTTTAATCCCGGCCCGGTCAAACTCCTGCTGTAAAATCTGAATTACCTGGGTGATAAATCTCTCCCGCTCAATACGACGGCTGGCGAGTAGCCGGGTAATCTGCTGGTATTTTCTTGGTTCCAGATAGCGGAAAGATAAGTCCTCCAGTTGCCATTTTAGCTCCCATATTCCCAGGCGGTGTGCCAGGGGAGCGTATATCTCGGCGGTCTCCTGAGCGATGCTACGCCGCTTATCATGGGACAGGGCATTTAATGTCTGCATATTATGCAATCTGTCAGCCAGCTTGATAAATACCACACGGAGGTCTTCCGCCATCGCCACCAGCATTTTTCTCAGGTTTTCTGCCTGCGCCTGTTTGGCGGCGGTGTTTCCTCTTTCTACTACCTCTCCTGATACCTGGAGAGTGAGCCTGCCCAGCTTGGTCACGCCGTCAACCAGCCTGGCTACCTCCGGGCCAAACCTGGATTCAACCTCGGCAATGGTTACCCCGCAATTCTCGGGCACATCATGCAGGAGAGCCGCCACCAGGGAACTGGTATCAAGTTGCAGTTCCGCCAGGGTCAGCGCTACCTGCAACGGGTGTTCCAGATAAGGCTCGCCCGATTTGCGCAGCTGGCCTTCATGCGCCTTCATGGCGAAGTCATAAGCCTGCCGGATAGTAGCTATCTTCTCCGGTGGAAGATAGCTCTGAACTATATCAAAGAGTTGATTGGGACCCATTGAACCGCCCTCACCAGTGCCTGATACTACTGCCTAATAGTATAGCGCAAGGGAGTCAATCGTGCAAAACCCGGGGCAAAGTTCACTCTTCATACTTGTATTAGGCACAACCTAGTGCCCTCCTGCCTGCAAGGAATAAAGCAGGCAGGAGGGCAACTATGGCGTGGCTTCAGTATATGGGTAAATGGTTACTCACGGCCTCCCCTATCCCTATTAGAGTTACGGAAGTCATTGTTTTGGTTCTTACGCTTGTGGGACTTGCTGTCCATCAAGTACGTCCCCAATGGGTGGCTAGAATGGATAAGTTAGTGTGGCAGCTCCCATTAAGTTTACTGATTGCAGTATTGTTAATTAGTTTAGTATGGTCATCCTACGATATGTACAAGAAACAATCAGAGCAAATAGAAGATTTGATGAAACAACTGGAACAAGCACGTAGCCAAGTTTACCCGTCAGTGGCTTCACTCATGCTATCTAGTTATTTCAGGGACGTAGATGTACCGCTTGCCGAATTTGGTCGTATTAGCCCAATTCTTGAGGGTAAAACTTTTGAAAATAGTAGAATACATGGGCCTGTTGTGCTTCTTGTAGGTGAAGGCACAACTATAACGTCGAGTTCCTTCACCGGAGACCCAGAAGCCAGTTTTATTGTCACTACTAACAAGCATGTATCTGGAGTCTTACAAACTAAAAGAACTACGTTTATTAATTCCCGTTTTGACGGTGTCAGTTTTATCGGTGACCAAGAATTGATAGACAGGATTAAAAAGGGATTTGATATTAATCCTTAGATAGCGAGGTGTGTTATGAGCTATATACGCTCTAAAGAAATCCCGCCCGGTTCCGGTAACTGGTATAACTACGAAGTTAAGGGTATCCGGCAGGGTAAGAAGGTCAGGCAAAAAGTAATTCGGTATATAGGCAGAGTGGAATCTGATTATTCCCCGCTTTCAGGCGGACGTATGCCTATATCGTTAGCATCTACTCTTGAAGAGCCTGCTACTCCGCTTGAAGACAAGGCCAATGTCTTTAAGATGAAAACACCTTCAAGGCAGATAGCATCCGCTATGGGTATGTACTACGGTGGTATGTCCCTTGATGCTATCCAGCAACAATTCAAACAAGACCATGACTTAGACATGAGCGAAAGCAACTACTGGAATTGGGTAACACGGTTTACCAAAGAAGCTATCAAGCAGACAAAGAGGTTTAAGCCTGAAGTCGGGGATACTTGGGTAGCAGACGAAACCTACATGAAGCTAGGCAAGCGTAATGTCTACTTCTGGGATATTATTTGTCCTGAGACTAATTACATTCTGGCTACTCACGTATCATTTACCAGAAGTGGCAGGGATGCCGCGCAACTAATGAAACTGGCAGAGGAAAGGGCGGGCAAAGTTCCTAAAGTGGTGGTCACGGACAAGCTGGCATCATATATTAGCGGGATAGAGGAAGCATGGGGGGCGGATACAAAACACGTTCAGGGGGGGCCGTTCAAGACCGTATCCAGTGGTGAATCAACGGCAGAAATAGAGCGGTTTCACAGGACGCTTGAGCAAAGGGCAGAGGTATTCCAGAAGTATAAGGATATTGCCAGCATCAAGCTATTAACTGACGGGTGGCTAATCAACTACAACTTCTTTAAGCAGAACGAAGGATGCGGAAATATACCGCCTGCTCAAGCTGCCAGCAAGGTAGTTCCCTGTAAAGACTGGAATGATATAGTCATTCCCGAAGGTGCGCCCGATAACGATTATCAAGTCAGGCTATCCCGCAGGAAGTCGGTTAAGAAGGGTAGTCCAGTTATGGATGCTACACTGACCCCGATTGAAGCCCCTAATGGAGTTGTGCCTAATGGGTAAGCAACGATTGTACTTTGCCAAACCTGGGGTAGTGTATCATACACTACCAAACCCGGTACCACCCAAATAATCCCCCGAACTGGTTTGAGGGCTTTTTCAGGCTATGCTATGATGATAGAACCGATGGAAATTAACGTTTTGTTTGATGAAGGCATGGAGGACTCCATTGAAGCAGACTGGCTGGAGAGGGTGGCCGGGAAAGTGCTGGCTGCCCAGGGCATCGAATCCGGCGTTGAGATGGGCCTGGTCATCGTCGGGCAGGAAAAGATACAGCAACTGAACCGGGATTACCTGGAAGAGGATGAGCCTACTGACGTCCTTTCCTTCGCTATGCTTCCCGAACCCCTGGCTCAGGATGTCACTCCCTTCATTGTCCCTCCGGATGGAGTCCGTCACCTCGGGGAGGTAATTATCGCTTACTCCCAGGCTGTCATCCAGGCTGAGGAGCACCGCCATTCGGTCAAAAAAGAGGTGGCGCTGCTCATTATCCACGGTGTGCTCCACCTTCTGGGCTATGACCATGACGAGCCGGATTCGGAGCGGGAGATGAAAGCCAGGGAAGCGGCAATACTGGATGATATCGAAGAGGAGTTGCAGTGAGAGTCCTCGGCATTGCCGGCAGCCCGCGGCGGGGAGGGAATACTGACCTGCTCCTGGCTGAAGTGATGCGCGGCGCCGCCAGCAGGGGGGCTGAAGTGAAAACCCTGTTCATCTGCGACCTTGATATCGCTCCCTGCCAGCATTGCGATGCCTGTTTGAAGAAGGGGGAATGCAAAATCGATGATGATATGCAGATGGTCTACCGGGAGCTGGAGCAGGCAGACCGGGTGGTGCTGGCTTCTCCCGTTCATTTTATGGGCGTAACTGCCCAGTTGAAGGCGATGATTGACCGCTGCCAGGCGCTGTGGGCACGGAAATATGTCCTCAAAGTGCCGCCCCTGGGTGACCGGCGGCAGCGGAAAGGACTATTTGTTTCCGTTGGCGGGCGCAGAGTGGCTAACGTCTTTGAAGCATCTCTGATTGTAGTCAAGAGCTTATTCATCGTGCTTGATATCGCTTATGCCGGTGAGCTGCTGTTCCCTGATATAGATGAAAAGAGGGCCATCAGGAAACACCCCGATGCTTTGCGCCGGGCTTTCCTGGCGGGACAGAAGCTGGTGGAGGATGAGCCTGCTGAATCGCCAGAGAAGTAACCAGATTCCAAATTCCGGCTCACTGCCGGATTATTTCTTGCCGTTAGAAAATAACTTCTGCTAGACTGGGTAAATAAATGTTGTATGAGGGGGAACACAATGAAACTCTTTGAGCCGATAACAATCCGGGGAGTGGAGTTCAAGAACCGGGTGGTAATGCTGCCGATGATGGTGGGGATGGGACTGCGGGGTTCCCGGTCGAGGGCTTACTATGTAGAGCGGGCCAGAGGCGGCGCCGGGGCTATCATCATGGCCGGCATCTCCGTAGACCTGTTTGTCTCCGATGAGGCCTGGGGCGAGAAGGGGGCTGTCGCCTCTTTCCTTGAAGGGGTACGCCCGCTGACTGATAGCGTTCATGAGACCGGAACCAGGATAGGCGTGCAGTTCTGGCATGGTAACCGCTATCCCGCCGGTATCGGCACCGCCCAGGACACGCGCGGCGCGCTGGTAGCTCCTTCCGCCGTTGATGACAAGCGTGAGCTTACCCTGACTGAGATAGAAGATATTATTGACCGGTTCGCCACGGGCACGGCTAACGCCCGCCAGGCTGGTTTTGATTTTATTGAAGTTCACGGCGCTCACGGTTACCTGCCCGGTCAGTTCTTCTCCGGGGCGACCAATCACCGCCAGGACAAGTACGGGGGTGACCTGACCCGGCGCATGCGCTTCGGCACGGACCTGATTAAAGCGGTGCGGGCTAAAGTGGGTGAGGACTTCCCCCTCTTCTACCGGGTGGGTGTCATTGAAGACATACCCGGCGGCGTAACCATCGAGGAGAGCGCCCACTTCGCCGCGGAACTTGAGAAAGCGGGCACCGATGTCATCGATATCTCGACGGGGCGCATGGCCAGAACGGGTAGCGTCGCCACTCCCGAAGCCGGCGAGCCTCAGGGTACCTTTGCCCTTTATGCCGAGGTCATCAAGCGGCAGGTAAAGATACCGGTCGTTGCCGTCGGGCGCATCAAAACACCCGCCATCGCCGAGGAAATACTGTCGCAAGGCAGGGCGGACCTTATCGGCGTCGGCCGCCAGCTGATTGCTGACCCCTACTGGCCGGAGAAAGCGGCCAGTGGCCGGATTGAGGATATCATACCCTGTATCAGTTGTAATGTGTGCTCTGAGGCTCGGGCAACCGGCAATCTCCGCTGTTCGGTGAATGCCCGTACCGGTAGAGAAAGCCAGTTGAACATCGAACTGGCGGCAAAACCAAAGAAAGTCATGGTGATTGGCGGAGGTCCGGCGGGTATGGAAGCGGCGCGGGTGGCGGCGGTGCGGGGACACAAGGTCACTCTCTTCGAGAAGGAAGGGCAGCCCGGCGGGCAGCTTGTTGCCGGGGCAATGCCCCCGACCAAAGAAGAACTGGCGGCACTGAACAGCTACATGTCCCGTCAGCTCCAGAAAAACGACGTTGCGGTCAGACTGAATACCGGGGTTACCCCTGAGCTGGTGGAAAAGGAGAAACCGGATGCCGTTATCATCGCCACCGGTTCTGTGCCGTTCCTGCCGGAAATACCCGGTATCAATAGTAAACATGTGGTACAGGCTGTCGACATACTTTTAGGTAAAGCGGATACTGGTCAGAAGGTGGTGATTATCGGCGGGGAGCTGGTGGGCTGTGAGACGGCTGATTTCCTCGCCGGTCAGGGAAAGCAGGTGACCGTGGTACGGCGCGGCCCGGAGATGGCGGCCACCATGGTCGCCAACAACCGCCGCACCCTGCTCTCCCGCCTGGAAAAGCAGGGTGTACGCCTTATCACCGGCGTGAAAAAGTATGAGGCGATAACGGAGGATGGCCTAGTCATGATTGATAGCGAAGACAAGCAGCAGACGCTGGAAGCTGATACCATCGTCCTGGCGGCGGGCGCTGTTGCCGATAACCGCCTGGCAAAGGCTCTGGAGGGGAAGGTCGCCGAAATCCACCTGGCTGGCGACTGCGTTGAGCCGAGGCGTATCGTTGATGCGGTCTATGATGGCGCGCGCCTGGCTGCTGAGATATAAGGAAAGTGAACGTGTCTGACCTTAGCCGGGTATAAAGGGAGGCGGGTTTAGCCTAATCAGGGTAGTGATGGTAAAAAGGCCGGTCTTCAGATGTGTTGACCGTATGGTTACCTTACTATACTATGAATAACCTGTCCGGAAGTTATTATTGTTTAAGTAATTGACTCAAGGGAGATTGTATGGTCTGGTTCTATGTGCTCGGCAGCGTGGTTGTGGTCAGCCTGTTATCACTGGTAGGTATCGCTTTTCTCTCCGTTGACAGGGAAAGACTGGAGAGGATATTACTTTTTCTCATCAGCTTCGCGGCCGGCGCCCTGGCCGGGGATGCCTTCATCCACCTCATACCGGAAGCCTTCGAAGAGCTGGGTACCGGCTTACTGACTCCATTGCTGATTATTGCCGGTATGCTGGC